>CAJCCR010000333.1 GCA_903960945.1 uncultured Planctomycetaceae bacterium | reverse complement strand
GATCGTTTTTCTGAAATCGTTGTCAGCGCAGGTGCAGGTGGTGGCCCCAATGTCCGCATCTTCAATATTGATAACGGCGTGGCTTCTCTAACAAGCAGCTTCTTCGCCTACGACCAAAGTTTTACTGGCGGCGTTACGGTTGCTGCAGAAAATTATAATGGCGATGCGGGCGATGAAATCATCACGGGCACTGGCCAGGGTGGCGCTCCTCATGTTAAAATATTTCAACCCAATGGCATCGAATTAGGAAGCTTTTTCGCTTACTCGCAGCAATTCACTGGTGGGGTTTTTGTTGCAGTTGGGGATATGGATCTTAATGGAAAATCTGAAATTGTCACCGGCCCTGGGCCAGGTGGTAGCCCCAATGTGCGAGTTTTTAATGGTGGTAATGCCAGCCTACTAAGCAGCTTCTTTGCTTTTGATCAGCAATTTTCAGGTGGGGTTACTGTTGGCCTGACAGATGTTAACTACGATGGCTTCGAAGATATCGTTGCTGCGGCAGGGCCTGGGGGGGCGCCTGAAGTTAGCATCTGGAGTAGTTCCGCCACAGAACTTAGCTCTTTTTTCGCCTATAACGCAGCTTTTCAAGGTGGTGTTTTCGCTACTGGATCTGTTCGCATACCTGTTCAACTTAATAACACCTTTATTGATCCCACTGTTCAGTTTATTCATCCAAGCAACGTTGAAATTGGAGGCGCAGTATTAATTGCTCCTTTTGTTTTCCTTGATGCAACCAATGGCCCGATTACTATCGGCGACGATTCCGATTTGCAGGATAATGTACGGATAGTTTCCAGCGGCGACGGCGTCATCATTGGCGACAATGTCATCATTGCCCACGGTGCTAGTGTTTTAGGTTCTGCCAAAATCGGCAAAGCTGGCGGGTTGCCTACTTTCGTAGGATTTAACTCCATCGTTGATGGTGCAATCCTTGAAGAAGATTCGATGGTTCTGCATCTTGCGAAAGTCGCACCCGGAATTACCATACGTTCGGGCATCGCAGTGAATTCTGGGGCATTTATACAAACCCAAGCCGAGGCTGATGACCCAAGTCTGGGCAAAGTCACTAGCGTTACCTCTGGTCAACGAACTTTCATGGAGGATGTTCTTCATGTTAATGTTCAACTTGCACAAGGGTATGATGAGCTTTATTTCCAAGGCGGAATTCTTGCCCTTCTGGGAATCAATTTGAATCCTGCAACCGATTTTAATCCCGTTGAATCTTTGCCCACACTTGGTTCCTCCGGAAGCGAGGCAGTTACCTCGTTCCGCAATCGGATCATTGGAAATGTGACATTGGCGAATTCTCTTGCCCAGCTCAATCTGGTTATGGGGAATCGAGATTCCATTCGTGCAGATGAGGGCTCACCATTTGTATTTGGTACCATCAGTCAAATTGCTGATGATTTCACCGCCCATGCCCTTGAGGGCACAGGTATTGTTTCAGGCAATAATAATCAGTTTGGATTCCATTCAATCATACATGGCGGTGAAGATACCAGTACTGGGAGCAGGTTGGGCACAACTTTGGGCAGCAATATTAGCGTGGGAGATTGGTCTGTTGTCTTCCGTTCAACGATTCAAGATGGGGTTACTTTAGGTTCCTATTGCTTTATTGATAATACACTTATCACCGCGGGAAGCATTATTCCCGACCGTGCAATTTACATCAATAATGTTTTCCTAGGCTTCGTACAGTGGTAGAAGCTTTAGCCTAGGATGCGGGTCCAGCGTTGTTGATGATAAGCCATTTTCTCTGCAGCGGTCATCTTAGAAAAATCAACCGTGGTGTTTTTCTCAGCCTTGGCAGGGGGAGTTACTGTTTTAGCTTCAGCAACAGGTGCATCACAAGGGCAAGCTTTGGGGCCACCTTTACAGGAGCAATCATGGTCATCTTCTTTTTGCGCAGCGCTTTGGGGAAAACTAATCGTGGTGCCTGACCCGGAATAATTCATCACACCCGTGGTTATTTTCATGTCGTCTCCAATTGATCTTTGGGGCTTGATGTTTAATTTTTGCAAATCACCATGATAGGCCTTTACTGCTTCTTCGGCAGAAATCTGACCATCTGCTAGAAGCCTAAGATAGCGGATGAACGAAAGCTGGTGTTCAGCGTTGTTGATTTTACGACCATAGAGCGCAGCGCGGGCGCCATATTTTTTGGCCTCGGAAAGAAGCTTGAATGCATCGTAGGTAGTGCCTGCAGAGCCGCCCAGAACCCCTACTACAAGGTGTGGATCATAATGTACAAGTTCTTCCATGGCTTTGGGGCCATGATAAACAATCTTCAAAAATACTGGCCTGCCTTTAGAGGTTACTGCGCCCAACGTTCGCACGATGGCGTCATTGATAAAGCCAGGAAGTTGTTCTGGATCTACCGCACCCGCCCGATTGGGATCGAATATTTCTAAAAAGTGGCGAAAACCTTTTTGCTCTGCATCGATGCGAAACTTCTTGTATTCTTCAAGTGCATTGCGATCGAGGTTGGAATCATTATTAAAAGTAATGCTGTAAAGGCCAAGGTTTACACCTTTCTGCCTTTCAAGCGGAGAGCAATTCCATTTGCCACACTGGATATGATCTAGCGTTGCTGTACGAAAAGGAAGCGAAGGCTGGGTTGCAGATTGGCCTCCGCGAAGGATATGGATATCGGTGGTATCATTGGCACGGGCAGCGGGAGTAACGGGGCTGTTGGCGAAAATATTCTTCTGAATTGCCATCACTTCTGCGGTGCTTGCAGACATCAGCATGATATCCACAAGTTTTTGTTCAACGACCTGGGTGATGACATCGCGAAATTCAGAAAGGCTGCGATATTTAGTTTCACCATGGTGGGCTTCCGGAGATTTCCCGGTAGCTGCAATGCCCAGCGCCATATCTGGATCTTTAGCATCTGCAAGAATAAAGTCTTTGCTCAACTTTGGGTTGGCATGAATGCGTTGCAGTTTTAGATCGAGAGATTTGGCGTTCACTCTTCATCGTCCTCGGTCAAGAAGTCATCGCCTAGTTTAAGGGCTTGTCTTTTTTGCTCAAAGAATTTAGCTGCGGATTCAGCATCTTTAAAGCGTTTTTCCTTAATATCAGAATCCATGGAGTCAGTTTCAGGAAAGGTGACAGAGAAAATATTTTCATCAAGGCGGGTTATATCAAGGCCGCCACCAATGCTAATGTTGTAGCCTGGAGCAAGGGAAACAAGGGCCGCAATAAGTTTAATATCTTCCATGATTAATACTTCCGGGAGGGTTGCCAGGCCGATCTGGGGAGAATCTTGCCCTGTGGATTACTTTGGGGGTTAATAGGAGAAGAAGCGCCAATCGCAACGGAATTAGGATTCCCAATGCGAGCTTCAACTTGATCAATGATATCTCGCAAAAGTTTACCCGATTGCTGAATACCAATTCTTTCTTTGGGTGTTAAAGCAAGTTCAAAAAGTTTGCGAACTCCGCCACACCCGACTTCGGT
>CAJCCR010000332.1 GCA_903960945.1 uncultured Planctomycetaceae bacterium | reverse complement strand
CCCAACACCAGCGTTGGCAATGAGTATGTCTATTCCACCCATGCAGTTTATTAATTCCGAAATCCCAATTAGTGTTTCTTTTCGTTCTGATATGTCTGCAACCCTGTAAAAAGCTTTACCACTAAGGGTTTGTATCTCGTTTAGAAGTTCTGATAGTAGTTCTTCTCTTCTTGCAATAAGTCCCAACTGTGCTCCACCTTTAGCCAATTCTATAGCTATTGCCCTTCCGATGCCTGTTGAAGCACCGGTGATGATAACTTTTTGTCCCTGACCGAATTTCATGGTATTTCCTTTTTAAATATTAAATTACTTTGTGATTACCGGAATTAAGACAGCTCTACTTTAAAAACACGTGGCATAATAGCTTGGTTTGTTATGTAATGATAACGAGAAGTTAAGATGAATAAGAAATTAATAAGCTTTCTTCTGATTCTACTTGTTTTGCCAATTTCGTTGATGGGGCAAGATACGTCCGCTTCGGTAGATAAAGTTAATGTTAGGGTTAAATTTAGGATCCAAGTTTATGGTGTTGAAAGACTAAGGCAAGTCGATGAGTTGCTTAAATATCTCAAAGCAAATGGCTTTACTTCTACTGATGAAAATCTGTTTGAAAAATTACAAGATGAAACTATTAGTTCGTTTGATGGAACCGTACCACTAGGCAAGGAAAGCCAGTGTATCAATCCGCGGTGGGTTTATTCTGTAACAAGTTGGCCGGTTGGAAGTGAAGATCCTTATAAATCTGAAGAGCCGGTTCGAATTGAAATTCAGTTCCCACAATACATGCAAGCTAAGAAACAGCTTGAATTTTGGGATGATCTTAAAAACAGTTTATTTAAAGTTGGTTTTATTGATGCTGTTTCTTACAACCCAGAACTGTTTACACGCATTACAGGGAATCTCATTGGGAAGTCTTTACCCATCATTGATACCAAAATATTTCCCGAAGCTTTAAAAACCGCTGGCGTTTCTTTAACTCCTTTTGCTTTTCCTCGCGTTGTCAAGGTGCATCCTGATTGGCCATTGGTAAAGGCAAGAGGGATTGAAGAAATCAAAGAAAATTCATTGCGAAAAATGAGTCCTGCTGCTAGAAAAAAACTGGAAGTTACTGAACCGAAACTTGAAAAATGGCTGTTGGTTTTAAATCATCAACCTCCTGGCCAAAACGAAATTAATGAACTATTCTCCAATCTTAAAGATGCCGTTGTTGAAGGGACTAATGGTGCTTTAATTGAAATCCTTGCGACCCCTGCATCCATTAAAAATCTTGCAGAACTTCCGTCGGTTATGTTTGTCACCACTGCTGAAACACAAATTAAAACAAACTACTCAATAAAGCAGAATAATCTGTTGAATATTTTTTCTAATGAAGGGGCTTCGCAACCAGCGCGTAATTTGAGTGGCGTTGGGGCACCACCATCCATTGCTATTGTTGGAACTGAATTTTTAGGGTGGGAAAAAGCTTTTGGTGAAATTCAAACACATGCCGAATTAGTTGATCTTACGCGAACTAGAGATTTCGCAATGGAAGAAATGCCCTATTCAAAGAACGAAGAGAACATTGGGTTTCATACAAAAAAAGCACTTGAAATTGCCAAGATATATCCTGGTACTAAAATCGTTCTGGTAAGAATTGATCCTGCGATTCCAACTATGTTGGATGAGGTTGCTGGTTTTGCTAACCGTGATCTAAAAGCTTCTTATGCTTTGTTAAGTCGTTATTCTGAAACTGATGTTTCTAAAAGATTTCTTCAGGGGCTTAACCAATACCTTCAATCTGAAAGAGCATTTTTAATTGATCAATTTGGCGAAGAACCTGAAATTGTAAAACGAAGGGAAGTTTATAAAGAAAATAAAGCTAAATGGGATAAGGATAACTTTGAGCTTCATGAAAAAATCAATCGTATTCTGAAACTTCGAGAGCAATTGATGGAGTTCAAATCACACCGATTATTTGTTGTTTTAGAAAACGTTTCATCCCAACTTCCTGCGTATCAGAATTTGGCCATTTCTTTGTTTTCAGATGATTCAAAATTTAAAACCGCAGCTTGGCTTATGCCTGATTCTTTATTCGAACGAGTTTCATGGCGTGGGCCTTTTTCCGATTCTAATCACAATGGAATGATGGAATTTCGAAATAGTAAATCAAATGACAGATGGCGTGATGAAAGAATTGGAATTCAATTCGAAAAAGATGGAAAAATATTTGATAAAATTCCACAAGGAAAAAAGATCCGGGTTAGGGTTCGTTGGCGGGAAGGTGTGGAGTGGTCTACCGCTACGGTTGAGGGCGAAACCGCCCCGAAGTCGAAAGCTAAGCTTAATATTTTATTGCTTCTAAATGAGAAACCTTTATCAGGTCGTAATCTTGCAGATCAATTTTCTGTAGTTAAAGAAACTGGAGTTGATCCTTTTTGCATTTTTCGAAGCAAGACTTTTGCTGTTTTTGAGCACCTAATTGAATTGGATTCCCCAATTGAAGGGGTATATGCACTGGCAATTGAAGGTAAAGTCCCTAACAGAAAAGACTTAAGCCCCTTAGATTCCCATAAGGTAACTGAGATTTTTCCTGAAATTACTTTCGAATCTTTTGAGCAAGGAACCAGAATTAATATCGGGAATTAATGCAACTTAAAGGGAAGTCTCGACTTATTGTGTTTAAAACGATGGCAGAACAGTATAAATCAGCTAAGATGAGTGTTTGTACAGAATAGATACTGACTTGCACTTGTTTCTAATTTGGTTGGTGAAAATGTGAAAAAAGCGATTATTAGCGATATTCATGGAAATATTGAAGCATTTCGTAATGTACTCGAAGACATTAAATCTCAAGGTGTCGACGAGATTTATTGCCTAGGCGATGTTGTGGGCTATGGCCCTAACCCTTGTGAATGTGTCGATTTAGTCATGAATTGCAAGGTGGTTCTCTTAGGGAATCATGATCAGGGCGCACTATTTGATCCCGATGGTTTTAATCCTTCGGCTGAACGTGCCATCTTTTGGACAAGAAAACAATTAGAAACCGGGGGTTCCCCAGAGGAACGCTCCAAACGTTGGAATTTTCTTTCTGCTCGCCCTCGCTTGCACCGTGAAGAAGAACTACTTTTTGTTCATGGATCTGCTCGAAACCCTTTAAATGAATATGTTTTTCCAGAAGATATTTATAACAACAGAAAAATGGAAAGAATATTTTCCCTCGTTGGAAAATATTGTTTTCAAGGCCACACTCATGTGCCTGGAATTTTCGTGCAGCAGGAAGGTACTGATCTTTATCAATTTCAAAGCCCAGAAGAATTTGATTTTTCCTATTTGCTAGATAATCGTAAAACCCTTTGTAATGTGGGTTCGGTGGGCCAGCCTCGCGATAGCAATCCAAAATCTTGTTATGTAATTCTTGAAAATAATCGAATCAGTTATCGCAGAGTGCCTTATGACTTTGAGATTACTGCCAAAAAGATTTATGCGATTCCCGAGCTGGAAAATTTTCTGGGTGATCGTCTTAAAGAAGGTCGCTAGTTTAAGCATAGGCGAATTCCTATACTTTTTTTTCCTCAAATCCATTCAATATAAATATGAAGAATAATAAGAATTTCCTTTTGTTTTTTACAGCATCTTTCCTGCTTTTTGCAGCATGGATTCAAATCCGTGAGTCTCTTTGGCCTGCTCCTAAAAAAAAACCTGAAGTTACTGAACCTTTTGCCGAAAAAACACCAATTAAATTAAATGATAATTCGAAAGATAATGATAATGGTTTGTACCTTGCTCCTTTCAAAGAACGAGGAAATTTTGTAACCCTTGGCAGCGAAGATTCTTCATCAGGTTTCCATCTGGGAGTTACTTTTGATTCTTTTGGTGCATGTGTCCGCAAAGTGGTGCTTAATAAATTTCAGCAAGCTGATAATCTTGGTAGACCTGTTTGGATTAATCAAATTGAGAAAAAACCTAAAAGTCTGGATTTAATACCGCTAGAATCCCGCTGGCATGCTGGCGCAAATTACCTCTATCATTTTGATTTTAAAGATCAATTTGGCGACCAACCAATGGATCTTTTAGGTAAAACTGATTGGAAAATCGTTTCAGGTCCCACCGAAGAAGTTGATTCCAGAGGGATTGCAGTTCAGAAACTTGTTTTTGAAACGAAATTGCAGAATATTCTTATTTCTAAAACTTTTACTCTTTCGAAGAATGATTACCATGTTGGTATGGAATTGGTTTTTTCCACTGACGACACTGCTGTTATTCCATTTCGATACCAAGTTACAGGCCCCAGAAGTCTTCCCGTCGAAGGTGATTGGTATACAAATATTTTTAGAAATGCTTTGATTGCACAAGTTGATGACCGAAATAATGTTTATCGCGATCTTCAGGATGGCAGGCAGATTGCAAGTTGGATGGGCGGAAGTGAAGTTCTTGTAAATAATCAGTTAAACCATTGGTTTCGGTATGCAGGCGTTGCTATCCAGTATTTTTCTTCAATGGTTGTTGTCGATGAAGATCAGCCTGATCAAAAAATTATTGAAAAAGTTCGTCCCACACTCGATGCAACTTTTGCACGCGGGATTATTTCTAAAATTGATCCCGTAAATCGGAGCCTTAATCTTCGTGTTGATGGTAAAGATGAAACTTTTTGGTTTGATAGTAAAGAATCTTTCGAGAAGATGGAGTCCCAGTTTGGGTTAGGCAGACAAATAGCAATTTATTATCGGCATTTAGCCACTCCTGATAAAAAGCCCATGTATGCTGTTATTGATGTTCGGAAAGAAACTCAAGCACAACCATTATTTGATAATGACATCACAGTAAGGCTCACCTCCAAGCAGTTTAATCTTGTTGCGGGGAAACCTGTAACCCATAAATATTTGCTTTATAATGGCCCGGTTAAAACTAGTTTGCTTGGTGATTTTAGCAATAACTCAATGGTTAATTCTGATCAAGTTTCCCGATATACAAATAAGCTCGGGTTAAACACCATGACTGATTATCAATCCCCTGGTTGGATTGGATCTTTTTGCGCCTCTATTTTTTGGACTGATATTGTTATTAAATGCACAAACATGATGCATTGGATTTTGTGGAAAGTTTATCTGATCCTTCCTAACTTTGGTCTTTGTATTATTTTTCTTACCATTCTAATTCGTGGGTTGATGTTTCCTTTAAGCAGGAAGCAAGCAATCATGAGTATTAAGATGCAAGAACTTGCTCCTGAGTTGAAAAAGATGCAGGAAAAATTGAAGGGTGATAAGCAAGCGATTGGCTTGGCCCAAATGGAATTATATCGCAAATATAATGTCAACCCTTTTGGTACTTGCTGGGTGGTTCTAATTCAAATGCCTGTTTTTATGGGGCTTTATTTTGCCTTACAGGAAAGCATCCATTTTCGCCTAGCCACTTTCTGGCCTACTTGGATTATTAACCTTGCAGCACCGGATATGCTCATTAATTGGGGTGCCTCAATTCCTCTAATCAGTAATCCAGAAGATTATGGAGGCTTTTTTTATCTTGGGCCTTATTTTAATCTTCTTCCCATTTTTGCCATTAGCTTAATGGTTTTACAGCAAAAAATGTTTACCCCTCCTCCTACGGATGAACAACAAGAAGCACAACAAAAAATGATGACCTATATGATGGTATTTATGGGCTTCATGTTTTATAAAGTTGCTGCTGGTCTTTGCATTTATTTTATTGCTAGTAGTTTGTGGGGCCTTGCTGAAAGAAAATTGCTGCCTAAAACCAAAACTGGACAACAGCCTTTGTTAGCTTCGGCCAATGGTTCCGATGTCTCAAAATTGGATTCAAATAACAATGGTAAGTCTGCTAAAAATTTAAGAAAAGAACTCGCTAATAAGGCTTTAGAAAAGAGTAATACCGAAAAAACTGCTCTCGACCGTTGGCGTGATTGGTTTAATGATATTTTAAAACAAGCCGAGAAAAAATAACCCATTTTTGGGGTTACCGATTTTGAAACGGGAAATACTTCTTTCACATGACTTGATTTGCGCTTGCTCTTCGCCTGCGGGTTATGGTGCTAGGCAGATTATTCGAATTACTGGCGATAAGGCTTTAGATCGCGTTTCGTCTTTTCTTCATTTTAAAATACCCGTTCTTAATATTTCTAAGGGCCTTGTTCCTGCTAGTTTTTTGTTGGATGATTTTCGTTCGGTTGAAATTGATTTCTATTTTTGGAAATCTCCTGCTTCCTACACTGGTCAAGATGTTATTGAATTACATCTCCTTTCAAATTCTTGGATTGTTGACTTAGTATTTTCAAAGCTTTTTGAATGTGGCTTCAGGCCTGCGAAACCTGGGGAGTTTACCCTCCGTGCTTTTCTCAATGGAAAAGTTGATATTGCGCAAGTGGATGCAATTCATCAGGTAATAGAAGCTTCTACTCCAGATGGGCTGTATAAAGCTCTGGGTAAACTTGCTGGGGGTGTTTTTGATCCCTTGCATAAGGTTAAAGATGATTTGCTTAATCTTCTTGCAGATGTGGAAGCTAACCTAGATTTTTCAACTGAAGACATTCTGATTATCAGTTCTGATGCGATACTTAAGACAATTGGCGATATGCTTGCCCAAATAATTGTTTTGGTTAAAAAACTTCAGTCCCGGGGAGTTGGCGATGATAAAGTTCGAGTTATAATTGTCGGTCCTCCGAATGCTGGTAAATCTTCATTGTTCAATATTTTGGTTAGTGGGCAAAAATCGCTTGTTAGCCCGATTTCAGGTACTACCCGAGACCTGGTCACTTCCAGAATTGATTGGGATGATTCCTTTTTCGACCTTGTTGATGCCCCTGGTATTGAAGATGGACGAGATTTTATTGAACAACAGGCTCAAAAATTAGCAGTTAAAGATATTGGTTTAGCTGATGTTATTGTTTATTGTGCGGATAAGAATCATCAAGAAGTTCTTGAGCTTTTTTTAAAGGCAGATAAAAAGTTATTGCTTAAAGTTGCTACCAAAATTGATGTTTCTTATGGGCCTGATGATTGGATTCATACTAGTTCTGTTACATCTCAAGGTATTGAACTTTTAAAGAAAAATATAATTGAACTTGTTCATCAAAAAAATGGTTCTGCATCTGCCTCAGGCCTTGCTAGAATAAATGGGTATGCCAATCTGTGTCTTGATAATTTACGAAGGGCCCATCATTGTGTTCTTTTTGAAGAACCTTTGGAAATTTTAGCCTTGGAGTTAAGGGAAGCAATTGAGAATTTAGGCCAGATTACGGGTCATGTTTTTACGGATGATCTTTTAGATCGCATGTTTAGTCGGTTTTGTGTTGGAAAATAATTGGTACTTGTATCAACTTAGCTTATGTTTGTGTTTGGGATGATGTTTATTTTCGTATATACTTCAAGCCATGGAAGATCCGCGGCTTTTTCCTTACTGAAAGGACTCCATTCATATGTCTTATAAGCACCCTTTTACTAGGCATAAAACACGTGAAGTAATGATTGGGAATCGTGTGATTGGCGGTAATAATCCGATTCTCGTTCAATCGATGACCACTCCCGATACTCACTTTGTGGAAGAAGTAATTAAGCAAATTCATGCCCTTGAAGAAGCTGGTTGTGAATTAATTCGAGTTACTGTTCCTAAGGCTGAGGATGCTCATGCTTTGGGGGAGATTCGAAAAAAGATTGGTATTCCTCTGATCTGTGATATTCATTTTGATTACAAAATGGCACTTCAGGCGATGGATCATCCTATTGATAAAATCCGTATTAATCCGGGTAATATTGGTGGTTATGATCGATATAGGCAAGTCCTTAGAAAAGCCAAGGATAAAGGTTTACCCATTCGTATTGGTGTTAATGCAGGAAGTTTGGAAAAAGAACTTATTGAAAAATACGGGTTCCCCTGCCCTCCTGCGATGGTTGAAAGTGCGCTTCGATATCTTGAAATAGCTGAATCTGAAGGTGTGAAAAATATTATTGTTTCTTTAAAATCAAGCGATGTTCTAACGGCTGTTGAGGCCTATCGCCTGTTTGCAAAACAAGCAGATTACCCAACTCACATTGGAATAACCGAAGCTGGCAAATCGCCCTATGCTGTTACTAAATCTGCCTGTGGATTGGCTCCATTGTTGCTTGATGGTATAGGGGATACCATTCGAATTAGTTTATTGGGCGATCCTGTTCCAGAAATTCAAGCAGCGTTTGATATTCTTCAAGCGACCCAAAGGCGGGTCCGAAAACCTGAACTTATCGCATGTCCTACTTGTGGCCGCCTTGAAATTGATCTCGAAGGAAT
>CAJCCR010000331.1 GCA_903960945.1 uncultured Planctomycetaceae bacterium | reverse complement strand
CTCCCCGGGTTGAAGTAATCCTTAACCGATTAATTTACTGGTATTGATGGCGCCATAAATTGTGGTGGCGATCTTAGAATAAAATTTGTGGCCGATGCCGTGCGCAGGCCAATGCGAAAGGCAATATGAGTATCACACAACGGTTTAGTTTTGCTCTTATTGCTTTGACTCTCTACTTTACAGCATTGCTGAATGCTGCAGAGTCAGTTGATAATCTTCCTGCAAAGCGTACCCCCATAAGCACTCATGTGCTGAATACTGCTAGCGGCAAGCCAGCCTCAGGGGTAGCGGTCGTGTTACACTACCAAGCGGGGAAGAATTGGGAGGAATTGGGGCGGGGTTTGACCGATTTACAGGGGCGAGCAGCGGATCTTTACCAGGCCAAGAAGCCGCTTCAGGCAGGAACTTACCGGCTGGTCTATGAGACTGGGGTGTATTTCAAGGGCCAGGGAGCCAAGACTTTCTTTCCGCAGGTGGAGATCATCTTCGAGGTCGAAAAAACAGACGAGCACTACCATGTGCCCTTGTTGTTAAGCCCTTTTGGGTATTCCACGTATCGCGGCAGTTGAGACGTTGGCCGCACCCTTTTAATTTTCTAGTCTGCTATTAAAAGCTTAATTCGATCCTGCTACTTCATTTGCGCTTAGTAGTAAGCCATCTAAAAGAGACCTGCCCCTTTGGTTTTTCCAAAAGGTATTGTCCAGCTTATGCGCTTGATCAGGAGGCGGAAACGTGTTTAAATACCATTGTTGCATATTATAAACTCTAACCTGCCTACAGCTAGTCTGGGGTATAGGTAGTTTTGCAAGTCGTTGGCGATCATCGCAAAAGAGGTAATCCATGAAACTTGAAGGCGTAGTTCATAACGGGGTCATAGTCCCAGATGATTCCAAGGTGCTTTCGGAAGGAACACGAGTGCGCATAGAGCCGGTGAGTACTGCAATAAAATCTACATTTGGTGAGTTGTTCGGAGACTTGATGGTTGATTGCGCCAAATTGCCGACTGACCTTGCGGAACAGCATGATCACTACCGCCTAGGGACGCCGAAGCGATGACCGTTTTCATGGATACCTATGGATTGATCGGCTGGATCAACATGCGTGATGTCGGACACCAGCGGGTCAAGTCGTACTTGGATTCTTACTCCGGCAATATCGTGACTACCGAATGGATCTTGCTTGAGTTCGCTGATGCCTTTTCGTTGTCAAATACAAAGTTGTTCGCCATCGAGGCTATTAAACGGTTTCATCGATTGCCAATGTTTGAGGTCGTCGGCTTCGACCCGAAAGTTCAGCAGGCCGGGTTCGACCTTTACGAGAGTCGTTTAGACAAGGACTGGTCGCTCACGGATTGTGTCTCCTTTGCGGTGATGACGCAACGAGGCCTGACCGAAGCGTTGACAGCGGATCACCATTTCGAGCAGGCTGGTTTTCGGGCCATGTTCAAGTAGCGAGGTGGAAAGTTTGCGGAGGGGCGGGGCAAACCGAATTAAAGGGTGTACAAATTACTGCAGTTGAACCAACTTCATTTAATGACCGCGATATTAATTTAGTAGGTTCAAATTCGCTTCAAATTCCCGTGTGTGTTTTGATAATAACTTAATCTGCGATTAGTCCGACGCTTTGTTTCACCAAAGCTTGGAACTCTTTTTCAGGCCATACTTTGTCTATTTCAATCCAGCGCTGTGCAACTTTATTCATCGTTTCTTGTGCCGAGCCATTCGGGCTATTTAGGTAGGCTTTTACTTCTTCAACAAGAATGGTTCGTCGTTTTTGGTAGCTAGGCAAACGGCTGCACAATGCAGGATTTTTAATGTCGATGTGGGAAAGATTTGCCCGGATCGTTTCGCGCAGGCTTGCTGTTCGTTGCGAATCCAAACCAAATGCATCAAGTCTTATCTTATCAAGTTGGGAATAGCGGGTGTAACCTGCAATTGTTGGTTCAACACAAATTCGCTCTGCGATTTCTGGGCTTGCAAGCTCTATCAAAAACTTGAAGGCTAATTCCTTGGATACGGATTTTGCATTGACGCAACCAAGGTTACTTGAAGTTCCAAGATATGGAATTTTATTTCCTATGGGTAATGGCCTGAACTCGGTGGAAGAGCCTGGATAATAACCATCGGAACCGGGGATGGAGCAAATGTTAAATTTATCTTTCAAGGATGGGTTGCTTTGGGTTTTGTAGACCAGACTTGCATCTGCAATGGTAAGGGCAGCGTTGCCTTGTAGTAAGGTAGTGCCCGTTTCTGTCTCGGGGGAGTTTGCCCGGAATTTTTGTAATAGTTTGTATTTCTCTAAGCTTTTGACAAATCCGGTGGTGTTGATCAATGGTTTACCAGTTCGAAAATCATACTGAAACGAAAATACT
>CAJCCR010000330.1 GCA_903960945.1 uncultured Planctomycetaceae bacterium | reverse complement strand
GAATAATTAAGTTTTGATTAAGATTGTAAAACCGAGTAGATATTTTTGTATATCGGTCTGTATTATGAAGTCGAAAGTATTATTTGTCCGTTAAGGAGAGGCCTTAGCTATCACGAAAATTTAGAGTTTAAGGTTAGTTGCAAATAGGCTAAAATAGCGTGTTTAAGCCCATTTTTGTCTGATAATCAGAGAATTAAGCTCCATGATTAAAAGGCGAGCTTTATTTAGTTTGGGCAGTTTTGAAAATAGTTCTTAAAAAATTCGTAAATTTTGTCATTTTAATTCATGTAAATCGCATTTACAATATAGGAATAAAGTATCAAGCTTCTTGATGCTTTATAATTTTCCAGTTGAGTTTTTAAGTCTGCACTTCCCCCGGGTTGCTGCCTAGAGCGAGCAAGGTCGTTAAACATCTTGTTACGGTTGCAACCCATTCTTTATTTAATCCACATAGGGGTCTGCGCCCAAATCCTTAAGGATTTCCTGCCTTTGCTTTTCATGAACCAGCAAGTCTACCCTTGAAAGATAATGTCTTCTTTCCACCCGATGTTGCGCCAGCTTAAACATGGAAAGATACTTGTTCCATTCACGGATGGTGCCTGAGATCCCTAGATTTTTTAGTTTCATCTGCCTGCCTTGGCCCAGCCCTTCTAATAATTCATCATCCAACGATAGGAAAAATTGAGCACTCCCCGGATCTCCCTGACGCCCGGCGCGCCCCGCCAACTGGCGATCAATTCGTATTGATTCGTGCCTTTCTGTTCCTAATACATGCAAACCCCCTGCAGCGATTACTTCCTTGCATGGCTTGATATCTGTTCCTCTTCCCGCCATGTTGGTTGCAATGGTGATTCTTCCAAGCTGCCCCGCTTGTTCGATAATCTTTGCTTCGAGTTCATGATTCTTGGCGTTAAGAACCTGGTGGATCAATCCTGCATCATGAAGTTTCTGGCTTAGTATTTCCGATTTGTCAACGCTCCTAGTTCCGATAAGAACGGAGCGACCCTCTGCTTTTAGTTTTTGAATTTCATCCACGATGGCATCGAATTTAGCATTTTCATTGGGGTAGACTTTGTCGGGCCATAGTTGTCTTAGAATGGGTTTATTTGTGGGAACGCACACCACCCAGATTTTATACACCCTTCGAATTTCCATCCGGTTTTGCAATGCGGTACCTGTCATGCCACCCAGCTTTTTGTAAAGCCTGAAATAACTTTGAAAGGTTATTTGAGCTGCATGTTCATCACTATGAGTAACTGGTATTTTTTCCTTGGCTTCCACTGCTTGATGAAGCCCATCACGCCAATGCCTATCAGGCATTCTTCTACCCGTAAATTCATCAATGATCACGATTTTGTTTTTGTCAACAAGGTAATGCTGGTTTAATTTGAACCGATAATGCGCTTGAATAGCCTGTTCCATGGCTTCGTGCAACTTGTCGAGGGCATCGCCATGCGGCCCTGAAGGTGGGTTTGAATAGCGGACAAGGTGTTTGCCCAAGGCGGTGAGTTCAAGTTTTTGCAATTGCGGATTAAAGATGAAATGCTGACCGGCTTCCATTCTCTGAACTAAATCATCGGCCCAGAGGTAAACCACTTGTTCTTCAGGGGTTGCAGGTCTAACTTGCCCGCTGATGATAAGAGGGGTTCTGGCTTCATCGATAAAAATATTATCAGCTTCGTCAACAAGAGCGAAGTGGTGGCCGCGTTGGACAAAGTTGGATGTAGGGGTTGCGTTTCCTGCCAGCCAAGGAGACCAAAACGGAGATTCCGCACCTTTGCCATCGGCTATTTTCAGGCGATCGCGTAAAAAATCGAAGCCATATTCGCTGGCAGTGGCGTAAGTGATATCGCACTTGTAAGCATTTTGGCGATCGACATCCGACATTTGTTGTTGCAGAATACCAGTGGTCATTCCCAAAGCTGCGTATACGGGTTTAAGCCATTCACCATCGCGGCGTGAAAGATAATCGTTAACGCTTGCAACATGAACGCCTTTTCCTGCCAAGCCATTTAAGAAAGCAGGAAGACTTGCGACCAGGGTTTTTCCTTCGCCAGTTGCAAGCTCTGCAAGTGCCCCTCCATGAATGACTGCACCAGCAACCAACTGCACATCAAAAGGCCGCATGCCGAGAATTCGTTTAGATGCAATGGAAGCGAGGCCAAAAGCTTCTGGAAGCATTTTGTCTAATGATTCGCCCCCACGGGCACGGCCTTTCATTTTCTTAGATATTTCGAGTATTTCAAAATCGGTGAGTTTGTCGAATTCGGATTCCCAATGGCGGATTTTTGGCACCTGCAATGCTGCGTATGCCAACCTTCTATCCCAAGGCGAACCAAACCACGATACTAATTGATTTTTCCACTGGCTTCCAAACCGATCTGTACGGTTTAGTGATTCCAGTTTGCCAGCGTCATGCTTGGGTGATTCTTCTACTCGATGCGTTGAAGATTGCTCCACGGTCAAACCTCATGTTTTGAAAGCGTATCTTTTCACTTACTTATATTGTAATGGAGTTTTAAGAAATGATTAACATAAT
>CAJCCR010000329.1 GCA_903960945.1 uncultured Planctomycetaceae bacterium | reverse complement strand
GTGCAGCAGGCAAACCAATCCGCCATCCTGCCTGCATCAGTCAACACCATCGACTGAAAACACACACGAAAGATTATCGCATTTAAAACGATTTTAGGCACTCTCCCGAACTATGCATAGTATTGCTTCTATTTGCGAGGGGCTAAAGCCGCAGGCTTTTAGGGCGCTTTGGGTTTTGTTTGATTCGGTAGCCTATTTTGCCAATCCGAGAATATCTACCGTTTTGCTTGTGTTGTTTTTTGTGTTACTTTAATCAACTTCTTCGATATTTCAGCTTAAAATCTGGTAGGTTCACCCTATCGGAGCACGTCATTTATTTTCCTCTTTATTCCTCTCAACACACATCTCACTTTGAATCATCTCTGGTTTATACTTTATAATCACCCTGATATTTTTTTGGTGGGGAGCCCTCTTTTACACAGTACAAGCAACTTACTGATACTGTAAGAAAAGTGACAAAAAGGCATTTCTTGTGTGCCAAACGGACACCCAGAACGGACACCCAAAAATCAAAATGTTGGAGTTATCTTGATCAGCGCTTGAGATTATTTTGTTTTACAACCTGTTTGGGCGGTAGGGCTGAACTGTTGCATTAGTAAAAGAGTGCTTTGAAATTTAAATTCGGAGCAGTTTTTAAAGTGTAGGTTACGGAATAGATAAGCCCCTTTCTCGTGAAGTGCTAACCATTTGAATAACTATCCTGCCTGGTGATTTGCAAACGCAGTGCGAAGGCAAATTTCTAATTTCTGGCAGTTAAGCACTTGTTGAAAATTGCTTGTATCGATAGTATCGATATTCGAGCGTTTTACTTTCATTGGGTAAGTACATTGGTAAGACGCAATAGGAGTTTCAACATGAACCAAACATTAAAGATAGGGCTGATTGGGGCAGCATTATTAATGCTTTGCCTCAGCTTATTTACCCTTCCCTCCTTGGCACAGACCAACCGCTTGCAACTGATGGTGACAGAAGAGGGTGGAAAGGTAACGAGTTTAAAGGAACTTTCCGCTGGTAAAGAATTCATGGTGGTACTGATTCTGGGTGCTGACTGCCCCTTGTCAAAAAAGGCGTTAACCGAGGCTTCTGAGGATATTTTGAAGGCCAGTTCAGATGGACGGGTAGGCATCATGGGGCTGCTGGTTGCTCGGGATGATGATGAGGATATCAAGCGTCTAAAAAAAGACTTTAATGTGTCCTTTCCGCTCTATATGGACCGGGATAACTCGGTAGCTGCAAAAATGGGTGTGAAGGTTGTCCCAACTGCAATATTGCTAAACAGTGGTGGCAAAATTCTTTATCAAGGTCGGATCAACGATAGGGTGGAGCAATTGGGAAAGCGTTCTTCTGCACGCCGCCACGATTTGTTTGAGGCGTTAAAGGACGCACTTGAGGGAAATCCGGTCCGAGTGGCCAAAACCGAGGCGGTAGGCTGCCCGGTAGAAATACGCAGGCCAACGCCGGATGCCAACAGCAAAGTTGAATACTACCGCGACATCCAGCCATTTCTTTACAAGCATTGCGTGGTGTGTCATCAGGATAAAAGTGTGGCACCCTTTTCGCTGGCCACTTATGAAGATGCAACACTCTGGATTGAGACAGCCATCGGCCTAATCGAGCAAAAAACAATGCCCCCTGGTCAGGCGGAATCGGACTTTGCAATGGAAAATCTTATCCCAAATCCTACACCCATGCAGATAGATATGCTTCGCAAATGGGTGGCTGATGGCATGCTCCGTGGTCCACTTCCAGCCAAACCCCTTGATCTACCTTCCACCGATCCAGAGGCAGGGGAACTGGGCAAGCCGGATATGGTTCTCAAACAATCCGGCCCGATGACGCTGGCACCGATAGGTGACGATGTGTACCGTTTTTTGGTATTCAAATTGAACCTAAAGGAGGAATTGAAAATTCGGTCGATACGACTTGTCCCTAGTAACATAAAAGTGGTGCACCATGCCTTGATGTTTTTCGGAGATTCCGCCAACCTCGCTGAGACCTCTGCTGACAAGAACCTTATTAATTTTGGTTTATTTCCAGGTGATAAAGGGCCTGGCTATGGCCAGGGGCCAATGCTGGCAAAATACCTGAAGCTTGATAACAATTCCACTCGCTATTCATTTGAAATGATTGGAGGCTATGCACCAGGCAGCGGTTCTTACAGGGCTCCCAAAGGATTCTGCTGGACCATTCCCCCAAACTCTGACTTGCTGGTGCAAATGCACTATCACCGTACTGGTAAAGTGGAGACAGACCTTTCAACAATAGAGCTGCACTTTGCCAAGGGGGATATTAATCCGACCATGGAGTACCGTGCCTCCAATATAAATGACGAGGCTTTTCTGGTCATGCCTCCGAATGAACGCAAGCATACTAGTTTTGATTGGCCGGTAGAGGAAGACTGCCAGATAGTAAGTATTTCACCGCATGGCCATTATCTTACCCTTTCACAAACACTTACGCTGAAGCGCCCCGACGGTACCCACCAGACATTAGTTCATGTGCCTGTCTATGATTTTAACTGGCAAAAGTTGTACACATTTCGCGAGCCTGTACCTGTTCCTAAAGGCAGCAAGATCAATGTTTCATCTTTTATGGACAACACCAGCGGTAACCCACACAACCCGAACAAGCCACCAAAGGCTATTTTCATGGGCGAAAAAACCACAGATGAAATGGTTTTTCCATTCATAGCACTGAATGTCCACAAAAACTCCCAATGGAATCTGAAAAGGGCTTTACACAGTGGTTACAGGAATGGCAGCGTCGTCGATTTATTGCGTCATGGATTTGGCTTTGAAAGCCCTAGTGACGAAGCTACCCCAGGGAAAAATAAAAAAGTAAATCAACCATGAACGAAAAAACAAGCAATATTATAGTCCCTTGGGCCTTGGGAAATGGAATGCCCGAAGAGCCTGCAAGCTTTAAACTTGCGGATTTATTTGCTGCCAAGAATGAAATCTTTATTGGCCGCAGTCCCGAAAACGATATCTGGTTAAATCACCCTGCGGTATCCAGAATTCATGCATCTCTGCGCCAAAAACCCGATGGTAGCCTGTTGGTAAAAGACTTGGAAAGTACCCATGGTGTGATAATAAATGATACCCCCGTGGATGGTGAAGCCATCTGGAACCAAGAAACAACTCTTAATCTGGGTCCTAAATCATTATGGTTGGGTAAAGACAATGTTATTACTGTGATTAGGCGCGGATCGCCAAACCTAGAAGCAAAAGACCTGACGGTAATTGTTCCAAATCGTAAAAAGCCGATTTTGGATCATGTATCCTTCACTTTTAAACCTGGCCAATTCGTATGTGTACTAGGCCCAAGCGGGGCGGGGAAGACAACACTCGTGCGATGCATGCAAGGCCTCCAGTTCACGAGCGGGGGAAGTTTGCTTTTTGGTGGGCATCCAATTTTATCGAATCCAACTATTTTGAACGGGCTTGTTGGTTATGCACCCCAAAAAATGTCGCTCCACGAAACCTTGACAGTGCGTCAGGTTGTATGGTTTGCCGCAAAACTCCGCCTACCCTCGGATACTTCTCCTGCCGAAATCGAAAACCATGTGGATGCTGCCCTGAAGTCTATGGGAATCGAGTCTCTGGCTAGTCAAAGGGTATCCTCGCTTTCTGGAGGGGAACTCAAGCGAGTTGAACTGGCTTCGGAACTTGTTGTAGATCCATCTATCCTTCTGGTGGACGAAGCGACCAGCAGCTTGGACCCTGCCTCTGAAGCCCGCGTTATGGATGTTCTTGCTAAAACCGCCGAACAGGGCAAACTGGTTCTGTGTATCACTCATCATCTGGACAACATATATAAGGCCGATACCATCATCATCCTTGCAGATGGAAAAGTGGTTTATCATGGTCCACCCGGAGGTGCCTGCGCACACTTTGGGGTGGAACACTTGGCCGATGCCTTTGTTCGACTGGAAGACGAGGGTGCCGAAAAGTGGGCTCTTTTGGACTCCCAATCGCCTGTCGAAACCGTCCCTGCAGTTAGGAAACTTCCAGCTAGGCGTAGCATTACCGCAAGGTTTTGGGAAACCATGCGACAAGCCGGCATACTAACCAAGCGGGAATTTTCAGCCACTTTAAGCGATCGCCGTTATCTTTTTTTGGCAATGCTTATGCCTGCACTTTTTGCCTTAATATTGATTGGCTGCCATTGGAATGTTAATTTTTCGTCAACTATTATGCTGACCCGTGACCTCAACGAAGATGAGAAAAGCTCATTCAAGGTTTTCTGGCCGGTATTACATGATGCAGCAAAAGGCGATGGCATCGATGAAGAAAGCCTAAACTTTAAGTCTCAACTGGCTTTCATGCTGGGGAAAAAACCTGCCATGCGAAAAAGTTTGGCTAGCGAAGAACTTAACCAGATCTTAAATGGCGCCATTGATGGAACCAAAACTGTATTCCCAGATAAAATCATCAAGAATCCTCTTATAACTTTCAAGTATCTTTCCGTTCAAGTAATGGGCATTTCGTTTATGGGTATGCTGTTGGGGTTAACTTTGATGGTTCGAGATGGCGCCATCTTTCCAAGGGAGAAGGCTGCGGGTTTATCGCCTCTTGCATACCTTGCCTCAAAGATGGCAATTATCATTCTGGCTACCGGATTCCAAACGCTTATTTTCGACGGAATTCTTGAATCACTTTTCCATGTCAGGCAAATGGTCAATGGGCTCGAACTAACCCCGGCGGAATATCGGGTCACACTGGCGCCGATGATGTTAGCACATTGGTTTGCTGCTCTGGGTTGTGCCTGCCTAGGTATGTTTCTTGGTGCTTTAACCTTTAAAGCTGACCGTGCAATTATCCTTCTGGGTGCCATGATGCTGCCCCAGTTAACCCTTGGAACCGCGATGTCACTTGCGACAACTTCCATTCCCAGAACGGTTGCCTACGTTATATCACCCACCTATTGGGGGCTTCGCGCCAGCCAAATCTCACCCATGGAAAACGGGATCGTACTTTTTCCACCCTACATGAGAATTTTTGGCGATAGTTTCATTCAGTCGGTTCCCCTAGCCCTTGCGGGAATGACTGCGCAAATCATCCTTTACCTGTTTTTGGCGTGGTGGATGCTTCGCTTCAGGCGACCAGAATCAGCCTGATGCTTCAAAGGAAAATGCTCCATCATGGAATCAGGAAACCATTCCGAAAAAACTGACTCTGCTTCGCCTCAGAAGACAAATGTCGACAAAACAAGAAGGCACGACCTAGATGCGCTACGGGCCGGGGCGATGCTTCTGGGAATCTGCTTACACGCCATGATGGCCTATTCGGGAATAGCATGGATTGTGATAGACAATCAGCAAAACCACAATTTTAAACTAGTAATAGAATTTATCCATGGTTTCCGGATGCCATTATTTTTTTTGGTAAGTGGTTTTTTTACCGCCATGCTTGCCTGTCGGCAGGGTTCTGGAGGGATGCTTAAAAATCGGGCGGCGCGAATTCTGATACCTTTTGTAATCAGCGTTGTAATCATTATTCCGCTAGACAAAGTAGTAGGATTCTTTGCGGTAAGTTCCAACGCCAGCCATCCGCAAGACCCCTTGTTTAAGGCAATCCTGCAGGGCGATAGCAGTCAGGTGCTGCATCTTTTGGAAAAAAGTCCAAATGCGTTATTGGAGGAACCTGAAAAACGCATGCGTTTTACTCCTCTGAACTATGCGGTCCTTTGTGAATCGGAACCGATCACGAAGTTGCTGCTAGAGCGTGGCGCAAACCCGATGGCTAGTAATCGAAACGGTTATAACTCGCTTTACATTGCGGTACTACTCGGTCGGGAGGACTTGCTAAAGCTTCTGATAGAAAACGGGGGCGACCCATTCCTTGCTAATGGTTCATCTAAATCTGCTTGGACGGCTACCCAACAACCTTATGATGAAACTCGTACGATTATTTTTATTTCCAAAGGTAAGTTTCCAGAAGACATGACGGTTCTCGAGAATGGCCGCCAGGCTGTGATTGAGTATCTGAAAAGATTTTCCATGGACCAATATGGAACCCCAATCCCACCGGAGCAAACCTCCCGACCCAAACCTATTCAAGGTATGCCAAGTTGGGTGCAATGGTATTTTGATTGGCTCTCGTCTGACCAAATCGTGGTGGATATCGCAGGCCAGAAAATCAACCTTCTTCAAGATCCATCCCTTGAACACTTATGGTTTCTGTGGTCTCTTTGGTGGCTATGTGTGATTCATTACATCGCGGATTGTTTACGCGGTCCTATTGGCCCGGCATCGCTAGATAAAACAAATCTTATTTACCCTGGGTTGATGGTGGCCTTTGGTCTAACCTGTTGCATTCAGTCATGGATGAACTTGGATTATTCCCCGAAGCTTTTGAATTTCCCTGTGGGGCCAGACTTTTCGCCGGGGCTAATCCCCAAACCTCATGTTTTTTTGTACTACGCAGTGTTCTTCTTTTTCGGAAGCTGGTACTTCGGGTTAGGCGATAAAGAATGTTTTCTTGGCAGGCATTGGCGCTGGGCGTTACCATTGGCGATGCTGGTTTTGTTCCCATTGGTATTGGCCACAAAGGAGCAAAGGTTACCAAACATTGTACTTCAATCGCTTTACACTTGGCTGATGGTGCTTGGTTCTATAGGTCTGGCAAATCGGTTATTTCAAAGGGAAAGCAAGCTTTTTCGTTATATGGCCGATTCTTCCTACTGGCTTTATCTGACCCATATTCCACCCGTACTGTTGATGCAGTGGCTATTTCTTTTCCTACCCGCCCCGGCATTGGTGAAATTCACTTTAGGGTTTTTAACAACCATGCTGATTCTTTTTGCTAGCTACCAATTGTTGGTGAGGCACACTGTGATTGGTCGAATCCTAAATGGCAAAAAAAAGTAAATACCTTTTCTGAACCGAGAGAACAACATTCGTTTATTGCCGGATGCTTAATCACTGGGGTTGAAGGTTGCTTTCTTTTTCCGGCGGGGTTCGTTAACAGAATCACTTGCTTGCACGAAAGATCGTTTTTCCTTCCTTAATCGTCTCAATGACTTTGATGTCTTTGATGTCCATGGGTTTCACGGTAAGCGGGTTATTATCGAGGATAACTAAGTCGGCCAGTTTTCCGACTTCAAGAGAACCTTTCCTTCTTTCTTCCTTGTACATGTAGGCGCCATCAATCGTGATAGCCTTAAGAGCCTGAAGAGGTGTTATCCGTTCGTTAGGGCCGATGACTTCGCCACCGCGAGAAATGCGATTCACCGCCGACCAAATGACGAACATCTGGTCGATGGGGGATACATTAAAATCTGTATGGTTCTGGCATCGAATGCCCATTGCGAGAGCGGTTTTCATTGGGCTAAGGAAATACGCTTGCTCTTTGCCGCGGTTCTTGATGTGCGTTTCGCCAAAGTAGAAGCAGTGTTCGGTGAAGAAGGACGCCATGATTTTGTAGTCAACATACTTCTGGAGCTGGTCCTTGCGTACGAACTGGGAATGGATGATGGTAGTGCGGAGGTCTGCTGTGCGGTCTTTTGCATTGCTTTGGTGGGCATCCAAAAATAAGTCGATAGCGGCATCCCCATTGCAATGCACAATTAGTTGTAATTTGTTGTCGTAAATAAACCTGACGAAGTCGTGGAGTTGGCCCTTAGAAAATGTGGGTTCGCCCACCCAGTTTTTTTCGCCCCCCGGACCTCCGGTCAAGTAAGGTTTTGTGAAGTAGGCGGTACGGCCTTGAGGCGAGCCATCGACAGTGATCTTGATGCCCCCTAGCTTGAGGCGGTTCGCGTACTTTCCAAATGTTTCTGGCGGGTTGATTTTCATGATCGTCTTGGCATCAACGATGAATGGGTAGGCCACGACATCGATGTTCAACAATCCCTTTGAGTCAGCTTTTTGTAGAAGCGCCAGATCGTTTGCCGATGTCGCCCCCTCCTGTGCGGTGGTGATTCCCGCAGCGGCATAGATCATCTGCCCCTCCTTGAACAGTGACAACAATTCCTCCTCGCCCGGCTGGGGCATGTTCGTAAAGATGGGCAACCACGCGGCTTCCATGATAAGGCCCTCGGGTTCCATGGTGCCCGGTTTGCGGTTGATCACCCCGCCTTTTGGGGTTGGGGTATCTTTAGTTATCTTAAATTTCTTTAGAGCTGCGGTATTGCAAACCGCGCCATGAAGCGAGACATGCTGCACGAAAACTGGGTTATCAGGAAATGCTGCATCGAGATCGGCCGCGGTCAATTCGCGTTTCTCCTCGGTTGCATCGGGGTCGTAGCCATAGCCAATGATGAACTCGCCCTTGGGAATCTTGAACTGCTGCTGGTTCTTCTTCATTGCGTTGATGACATCTGGGATGGATTTTCCCGGGCCGGCAGGTGGGGCAAAACAGTTCGCCTGTTTAGATAACCGAAGGCAGTTGATGAAATGACTGTGGCCATCAAGGAACCCTGGTACGAGCGTCTTGCCCTCGAGGTCAATCAGCTTTGTGGAATTGTCTTTGAGTTTTAGTACATCGGCCTTATTGCTTACGGCAATGATCTTACCATCCTTTACTGCCAGTGCTTCGGCCCTTGGGTTTTTGTCGTTTACGGTGATGATGTTACCTCCGTGATATATGGCATCTGCATAGGGTTGAGCGGTTGCGGTCGTTACGAAGATTGTTGTGGCGACCAAGTTGAGGATGAGTGTAGTCAATCGCATGAGTTCACCTTTTAAAAGAAACATTTATTTACACTCGCCGTGTCGGGATAAAAGCTTCAAAAAGCTGAATCCTTTGTGGCAAAAAATGTAAGAGTTTATGAAAGATCTTTGGAGGACCTCGAATCCTAATCAAAACTATTTTTTTGAAGGGATGTTGAAGTCACGGGATATTTTTTTCGAAAACCTTTGTAATTGCAATGTATTTGTTCTATTTATCGCGATGTAAAACCACCTTGACACATAAAAGGCGCAGTGTATAACATGAATATTAATTCAGGTATTTATTTACACATTTATTTTTTCGTAAAAGAAAGGTGGTGCTTTATGTTGGTATTAACAAGGAAGGTAGGAGAGGAATTTGTCATTGATGGCGATATTCTTGTGAAAATAATAAATTTCAGGGGCAAAAAGGTTCGGATTGGTGTTCAGGCCCCTAAGCAAGTTCGGATCCGCAGGAGCAAAATTCAAAATACGCTTGAAGATTTCTCCTACCCATTGGCTAATTAATTTCCGAATTGTTTCTGATAAGTGATTTTGTAGTTAAGCATTCTTTTGATTGTTGAACCCGATATTTTATTCAGATTAAATTTTTGATCAGGAAAGGTGGGAGAAATGGTGAAAGCTGGAAAGATTTATCAGCAAAAAGTTGCTGAATTATTGAACCCCAAGTCAGGGTTTACACAGAAGGAACCCAGGGCAACCAACTGGACATTCCTTAGCAATCACACACATGTTTTAATACTGCTTGCCAAAGAACCTGAAATATTGCTCAGAGATGTTGCAGATCTTGTTGGTATAACGGAAAGAGCTGTTCAAAAAATTGTGGCAGATTTAGAGAAGAGTGGCTTCTTTAAAAAGGAAAAAATCGGTAGGTGCAATCGTTATAACATCAACATGAAAATACCCCTCAGGCATCCACTTGAAGCGCACAAGCAAATCGGGGAGCTCCTAAGTATTTTTATTTAGTACAATCGCCTGTTTTACAAAATCCAATTGTTTTAGTTTTGCAACGCAAGGGAAATTTAATGCAAAATCATGGGCGTTTAAATTATCTGATGCGATTAAATTCGATTCTGATGTTTCAAAAAGGCGATATTTTAAAGGTTGCTATTTTTGCTTTTGCTGTAGCGGTGCTTTCTCTCGTTATTCCTATCGCAGTGGAAAATTTGGTGAACACTGTTGCTTTCGGAGTCTTGCTTTGGCCTTTGCTTGTGATTGAAGGAATACTCGTCGTATGTCTGGCGCTTGCAGCTTCTATCAAGGCCATGCAGGTTTACCTTGTAGAGATAATGCAAAGAAGATTATTTGTTAATACGGTCGATAAATTAAGTGCGCATTTTCCTTACGTAAATCTTGATGAAATGGATAATCATCTGGGTTCATCCATCGCGTATAGATTTCTTGAAATCAGCACTCTTCAAAAATCGATGGCTTCTCTGCTGTTGGATGCGTTGGGAATTATTATTTCATCTATAGTGGGCATGGTGGTTTTGGCATTTTATCATCCTTTTCTTCTGGGGTTTGACTTATTCTTGATTAGTGTTTGCAGCACGCTTTTTTTGCTGCTCGGTTGGGGTGGAGTTAGGTCTAGTATAAAAGAATCTCATGAAAAATATGAAATGGCAGACTGGTTAGAAAGTTTACTTGGAAGTCCGAAAGCAATCAGGTTGCATGCAGATGCAAATTTTCCAGCACAAAAATCCAACTTGCTTTTGTTTAATTATCTTTCATCCAGAAAAAGTCATTTTCAGGTTGTTTGGCGGCAGACTTTGTTTTCATTGGGATTGCAAGTTGTAGCCAATGCATTATTGCTGGGGTTGGGGGGATGGTTGGTAATTAATCGCCAACTCACACTTGGACAACTTGTGGCCGGTGAAATTATTGTAACTCTTATTGTTGCCTCACTTGCAAAATTCGGGAAGTATGCGGAAATCTTTTACGATTTGATAACTTCGGCTGAAAAACTGGGAATGCTTTCAGATTTACCGGTACAGAAGAAGGGTGGAAGCGAACTTAAGAAAACCCTGGCTGGAATCGATGTTCGCATCATTCAACCAGTTCTTAAACAGGATAAACAACTGTCAGGGAAGGATGTGCATTTTTTGCATTCTGAACGGGCGGCAATTGTTGGGCCGGATGCAAATTCGTTATTCGAGATGATAAGTGGTTTAAGGTCTCCAAAGGATATTCATATTGAATTGGATGGAATTGATGTGCGTGGAATAGCCATGCATAATTTAGATGGCCAGATAGGCTTGATTTCCACCCCTGAAATTTTTCCTGGCACTCTTTTTCAAAATGTCTCCCTTGGCAGGCAATTCGTTGGCGATGTTGAGGTTCGTGATGCCCTTGATAAAGTGGGGTTTCTCAAAAAAGCCATGTCCATGCCTAATGGTTTGGAAAGCGTAATTGGAAAAGGCAGTTTGGTAATTACACCTCATGAAGAAATTCTTGTGACAATCGCAAGAGTAATTGCTGGAAAGCCAAGATTATTGTTGGTGGACAAAATTGTGGATTTATTGGATTTCGATTCAAGAAAACGAATTCTCTCAGAATTAGTAAATCCACTCTCAAGATGGACTTTGCTGGTATCAAGCAACAATCCGGAGGTAGTTGCCTCTTTTGAACGCAAAGAAGAAATAATATTTCTGAAACGCTAAACGGGAATATAAAGAGGTGCGTAATATGCAGAGTGATAAGAATTTAAATCGAATAAATTTCCACGAAGAAATTTTCAGATTTACTAAAACGCCAAAACTAGCCATTTTCTTGGGTTGGTTGATGATCATTTCTTTTTTAATTCTTCCATTTGTACTTTTGATGGTTCCTTGGCAACAAACAGTCAAAGGCCGCGGGCAAATTGTAGCCTTTGCCCCTACTGAGAGAAAAAGGGTAATTACGGCAAGAGTGACAGGACAGATAAGTAAGTGGCATGTGGTTGAGGGGTCCAAAGTTAAGGTTGGTGATCCGATTGCCGATATTGACGATAATGATGTCGGATTATCTAGCCGTCTGGAGTCTCAAAGGGATTTTCTCTTAAGTAGACGGAAGGCCGCGGAAGAGGAAGTTGCAGAGCAGGGCAGAACTGTACAGGCTCAGGAAAGATCCATGAATGCAGCAATAAGGGCGGCTAAGGCAAATTATGATGCAGCTCTACTTCAGATTGATGTTGCAAAGGAATCTGGTAAGAACTCGGACTTTGCGTATGGTTTTGAAAAGCGCCGTTATGAAATGTTCGAGAAACTTTACAAGGATCGGCAGTTTGGTGGCCTAGAATCAGAATTGAACCGTGATGAGGCAAAAATGCGGGCTGATAGGTCTGCAACCGAATTAAAGAGGGCTGAGGTTGAGGTTAAAAAAGCAGAGGCCACCCTTATAAACAACGATGCCTTGGTTTTTCAGGCAGAAGCTACTTGGTTGTCTAATATCGCAGTCACTAGGGCAAATAAAAGTAAGGCAGAACAAAATATTTTTACGATTGAAAGAGAAATTCAGGAAATAGATTGCAGGATTGAAAGATTCAAAGCCCGCTTTGTTAAATCCCCCTGTAATGGAATCATACACACGGTTACAGCAAATGTTGGGGAAGGAGGAATTTATGTCAAGGAAGGCGATGAGCTCGCAATCATTGTTCCCGATACCTCGGACAGGGTGGTTGAGATTTTAATTGATGGAACGGATGCCCCACTTGTAGCATCTCACATTATGGAAAATGGCAAAGGGCCACACGTACGTTTACAGTTTGAAGGGTGGCCCGCCTTGCAAATGGCAGGATGGCCTTCCTTGGCAATAGGTACTTTTGGAGGCAGGGTCAGGCAGCTCGACCCATCTGATGACGGTTATGGTCGCTTTAGAATTATCGTGGAACCTGAGTCAATGTTTGATGAGGATCAGTGGCCCGAAAATACTTATCTGCGACAGGGAAACCAAGTAGTGGGATGGGTTTTTTTGAACAAGGTGAAGCTAGGTTATGAATTGTGGCGCCAATTCAATGGGTTTCCTCCGGAATTGATGCCTAAGCCTGATGAAAATAAAGATAAGGCGAAGCCGCCGAAAGTGAAAGCTTAATATGTGTTTTCTACGTCGTTTAAAATTTCGATTTCTATTTTTGCTGCTGGTGCTTCCCGGTTGTATTGCGCCTAAGCAAAATCCGGATTTGTCAGCCAATAGCACTTTCGAACAATTTTCAACCGTTGCAGATAATGGGAAAAAGCCTGTTAAATTTCCTGATGAAAAGGCAACCGCCTTAAAATACTACTCATCCGAATCTTCCCAGATTCAATTAGTCAAATTGGAGAGCCAGCTTCCTTTGCCTACTCTCGATGGAAGTATTTTGAAAAGGGAAGCAAATCCAATAACTCCCCCCAGCAATTTACCTGAAATTGAGGGTACTCCCGTTAGCAAAGGCGGACCATTAACCCTTCAGGAGGTTTTGGATTCCTTAGAGGAAAACTATCCGTTATTAAGGGCCATCGAACAAGAAAGAATTCTTGCAGGCGGCAGGTTGTTAAGTTCTATGGGTGCCTTTGATTTAAATCTGACTGCTTCGGGCAATAGCCAAGATCCCGCCACGTACAACAATTATCGATCCAATCTTGGTTTGAACCAGCTTCTGCCATTTGGGGGCATTGGTACTTTTGCAGGCTATAGAACAGGTTTTGGCGAATTTCCTACATATTACTTGGATCAGAAAACTGCAGAGGGCGGCGAATTTAGGGCGGGGGTAAACGTTCCTCTTTTGCGTGACAGAAATATTGACCGGGTAAGAGCGGGGCTTCAACAGGCAAGAATCGATACACAAATAGCCGAACCAATTATTGAAAGACAACGGTTGGATTTTCAACGGGCTGCTGCAAGAATTTACTGGGGCTGGGTTGGTGCGGGCCAGCGATTTAAAATATCCGAAAGGCTTGTAAAACTTGCAGTCGAGCGTGATGCCCAACTCAAAGCCAAGGTGGAGGCAGGTCCCACTGCAAATATTGAAAGGGTTGATAACCAGCAGAATATTGCATTTAGAAACGGACTTCTTGTGCAAGCCCAGCGCGCTTTCCAGCAGGCCACCATTGATCTTTCGTTATTTCTGAGAGATCCTGCGGGGACACCAACTCTTGCGGGTTTGGAAAGGCTTCCTATGTTTCCTAACGAAATCAAGCAAATGGAGTTAGGTCGGTTTGATGAATATGTGCAAATGGCACTTGATCAAAGGCCTGAACCCCAAAGGTTGCGGCTTCAAAAAGAGCGCGTTACTGTGGATCTTCGGCTTGCGGAAAATCAGAACATGGCAAGTATGAATGCGACCATTACAGGTGCGCAGGATCTTGGTTATGGCAAAAGCTCGCTCTCGGGCCCCAATGGTCTTGACAGATCTTCGCTTAATGCCGGACTTGCTTTGGGGTTGCCAATTCAACAGCGCGAGGCAAGGGGTAAAATTGTGGTCGGGAAGGCTCAATTGGCACAACTAAACCAGCAGTTAAGACACACCGAAGATCAGGTAAGGTCTGAAGTACAGGATAATTACTCGGCTTTAGAGCGGGCCTTTGAATTTTATCAACAGGCAAAAAAGCGTGTAGAACTGGCTAAGGTTGTTGCCAGTGCTGAACGTGAACAATTGTTACTGGGAAGAAGCGATGTTCTAAGGGTTACATTGCGTGAACAAGCAGCTTTCGAGGCAGAGATTTTTGAAATAGGTGCCCAGCAAGATTTTTTCAGGGCTCAGGCGGAATTTAAAATAGCTTTGGGGTTATCTGCCAAAGAGGAAATAGACTTGGAGCAAAATAAGAAACCAGCACAATAACACCCGTCTGACAACCTTACTAACACAGTACAACGAATCTCGCTTAATGAGCTTGCCGAAGTGCCGAGCCCCTCAATTTTCTTCGCCTTATTTTGTATTATTGCCCCCAATGGTTTAAGTAATTTAGCATCTTCAGTACGTTTTATTCTTCATTACCAAACAATGGTGGTTGTCCGGTGCTTTCCAAAACACTGAACCATAAGTCGCCATACGGATCGACCTGATGCCGGTTCCTTACAGCAAGAGGGATGGGCAGTAACACAAATCTGCCGTGCCACCGGCTAACGACCACATCGGTGAATCCTGCCATGGCTGCATGAACCGCATTGTGGGCAAGACG
>CAJCCR010000328.1 GCA_903960945.1 uncultured Planctomycetaceae bacterium | reverse complement strand
TTGTCGCCTTAGTATTACATTTAGTTCCATCTTTCTAGGAACAATGCGTGAGGCGTTTAATTGCGTTTATTCTTAATTGGGCAAATAGGCTCAAGTTTCCGGTTTAAACGCAAAAGAAGAAGGTTTAATTGCGTCACAAGGGTGGTTGAAATGGTAAGTATAAAAGAACACTGGCTAAGTGCGATTTAGTTAGCCGAACTGTTTTTTTGATCAAATGCAGGTAACCACTTTGTGCGATTGTTCTTACCATGCGAACTGAGTAATTTTTTTATACGGAAATAGTCAAAGATGTACTTGGCGAGATTATTCGAATGCTCATACGCATCTCCAACAAACTTTATTTAACCAAATAGCAAAATGCTTATACCTATGCACGATTTAATTTACCCGCTACATAAAGAAGCGGGTATTACTGAGTAGGGGTACCTTCATAATTGGTAAAATCTATTGTTTTCTTGAATAATAAGACAATTAAAATTATTGTAATTATTTAAAATTAGGTTGATTTTATCGTAAATCCCATCCTTTCATTGATTTTCACGATCAATCCTATTTCAACAAGTTTTGCTAATCGGAGTTGAGTATTTCGTAAAGATTCTTTAGGAAAGTGTTTGTGTACTTCTTTAGAAGTAACAAAATTATGTGAAGAATTTCCTAATATATATCTATTAGGACTTTCTTCACATAATTGGCTGGTTCCATCCCCTGAACCAGATGGAGAGATGGCGGTAAGCACAATACGAAGGGTGGCATCATCTTCATCGCTAACCATTTGGAAATTATCTGAAGATATAATTAAATCTAATGGTTCAGTTGAAATCAAAACCACAGGAATAGCTTCTGGAGTAATAGATCTTGCTCTACCAATCGCTTGGCATAATGTTTCCTTTACCAAAAACGAGTTTGCCCAATTCCAATCAGGGTTTGAATACTGTCTGCTAATAACCTCAACTAAATGCCCCTTTTCATTCATTCCTGTCCACAAAAATGGAACAAAATTGCTGTCATACTTGGCAGCTTCAACTTTATCAAATGTTAGTAACAAGTTCCTTACTGCACTTGGAGGAACTCTTGGTGTCCCTAACACGATCAACAAGTCACAATTTAACCAATCATTGCTTGCCCTATCTTCACCAGAATGAAAATAGGAAACCTTTCTGATTCTGTTTTTCCAGTAACTGGACAGGGATTTAATCGCAGGAACATGGCATTTATGGCAAATAATACCAACATTTTTGCAATGATTGTTTTTTGCTAAAAGCCCACGAACTATTGATTTGACAATTTCTGAGGTTGTTTGTTGTGTTACATCTTTTTGGGTAAATTGAATAGGTTCTTTATGATTCTTGATTTTCCCGATTGGTGTTTGATCAATCACATTCAACCCAGTCAAATCCTGAAGCATTTTTACATTAGAGCTTCCATCCTCAAACCAAATTAATTGGTTTGGAATTTGTGTTTGCCAAAACCCTACTAGAAAATTTCTAGCATTAATTTGACCGCCGCCACCAAAATATTCTTCAACTTTAGCAAATAGGCTTTTCAACCCTCCAAACGAATAACCAATTGCAAGATGCAATGCGTTTTGGTTTGAATATTTTTTATAATCGATCATTGCCCTATGTAATATATAATCACCCTTGTTGTAAAATG
>CAJCCR010000327.1 GCA_903960945.1 uncultured Planctomycetaceae bacterium | reverse complement strand
GTAACATTTGGGCTGGCATCACGCACACCACCATCCAACATAAGAATCTTAGCTGCACTATGTGGGGAACTAACACGACTGCGGTCGCACTTATTAGGATCTGAAATGCTAGTCATAGGAACTTGATTCCAATTATTACCTTGGCCACCATTTCCACCATTTGCGATCGTTGGGCCCCAATCATGGGCACTCCACCACCAATTACCACCTGGCCACCACAAAAGGTTGCCACCACCGCCGATATTGGTACCATCCCGGGTATTACAAACGGCCATTCGTTCGCCAAATGCAACCGTATTGCTGGTACCATCCGGAACGCTTCCCATATTAAAAGAGCTATCCGAATCTGGCTTACCATTTCCACCAATATAAGTAACGATTCTTTGTTGCCCGAAAAGCATATGGCTTGCACCATAAGAACAGGCAGCCCAAGCATTCATCTGGTTAGTGCCAAAACCATTCGAAATGGTTGGATCCGATGGGCAGTTAAAAACCTTAAGCGTCTTGCCCTTTAATGTGGCTGTCGGTGCTGAAGGGTATGGTGCATCCCAAGACCAAGGGTCATTTGGGTTCATACCAGTCCAAGTGGTAACAGCAACCTGATAAAGCGCATCCTGCTCGAGGTAAGGCATCAACTCAACATTAATATTATAACCAGTGGAAGGAGGTATAGCGGGCCCAGGGTTTGATTGGCTCCAGGGGCAACGCATTGCACCCGGAAGCTTGTTATAAGTGCCAGAAAAGCTATGAACGGCCATACCGATTTGCTTGAGGTTATTACCACAAGTAGTACGGTTTGCTGCTTCGCGCACCTTTTGTACGGCAGGCAAAAGCAAACCAATCAAAATGGCAATGATCGCAATCACAACCAGCAATTCGATCAGGGTAAACCCTTTTCGAAACTTAATAAGATGCATAAAGTCTCCTGTAAAACAAAAAAAAGAAGTACATCCTTAAAAAAGAAATACGTATTACGTAGAGGTAAATAGTAAATCTAACTAAGTATTAAAAATTGTCTAAACAACTTGACATTGAAATCTACCAGCTATTTATATAGTTGCATACACAAATCCACGGCATTACGAAAAACACGACAAATTAGTTCCACAAAGATTAAGTTTGGAAAGGAGATTGCTTTGCAAACTGAAATACGAAATGTGCAAAAAAATGCGCACCTTGCAAAACAAGGCACGCATTTAGGAATAATTCAAAGACTTAGGCTTACTTGGCGTTTTCGCTTATTTTAAATCGATGTTGTAAGTTTGCTTGCCACCCTCGACTTTAAAAGTAAGTTCATCCGTATTCTTTGCATACTTTATAGGCGGTAGAACCCCCCCAGTGCTTTTTGTTGTGCCAGGCAATTCAACTATCCCTGGTTGGGGCTTAGCGCTAGGCTCTGAACCCGCAATTTTTCGAACAAGAATACTTGCTTGCCCTTTTTCAGGGTTGATGATGTTGTACCTCCCATCTGAGCTAATAAGGGAAACATTTTCCTTTTTATTTGCCCACTGAAATACCACTTCACCAGAGACTGGTTGCCCCTTTAACATAACAGTTCCAGAAACAGAGTCGCTATACCCTTCACTTTTATTGCCACAACCAAGGGCCATACTAAGAACAAAGCTTATTGTAAAAAGCATAAAGGTATTATTGCGGCTAACAGACAAAATCAACATTGCGAACGTTCTCCCAAAAAGAAAAAAATAGAGCCCCAACATAGGGCTCTATTTTAAATTAATTACATCGTTACCAATCGCTGCCAAGTACTGCTCCATCTGCAGGTGTAATAACAGATTTCCAAGTAGTTTGAGTAATATTGCTATTCACGTTTTTTATGCTGCCATCCATCATTCCGACAAGGCAACCTCCACTATGGTTTCCGTAAATTCGGTCGCGGCTGGTGGCGCTAGTTTGAGTGACCCCAAAGAGGGGCACTTGATCCCAACCGCCCCAATTTCTTCCCGGCCCCCAACAGCAAGTCGCTTGATATTTTCCGTCTCCTGCCCAGTCCCACCCAGGAAAACTCCACAGTTGCCCATGGTCACTGGTTCGTCCACCATAACCATCAACGAAAGCCAAGGTATTCGAGGTGCCATCTGGAATGTTGCCAATCCTAAAGGATGGCGATTCAGCATTTCCACTTTTTATGTTTCCGAACATATTGAAATTAGCAGCGTAACTCGATCCCGCCCAATCCTGGCCACGATTGCTAGGAAAGCCATTTCTCATTGTTATGTCAGATGGGCACAGGAAAGGTTTGACCACCAATTCCCTCAATCTTTTGTTATCCGAAGCCCGAATAGCATCCCAAGGATTAGCGGGAGCTGTCAAAGCAAGTTCATAAAGCGCGGATTGCTCTACGTAAGGCAAGAGGGACATCAAAATCGTGGCACCGTGTATCGTTGAAGGCGGAGCACTATTTGTTGCAGTAGTAATAGCTGGCAAGTTGTCAGAATAAGTGCTGGAATAGTTCTGAACTGCCAAGCAAAGCTGCTTAACATTATTGGCACACTGGGTACGGGCGGAAGCTTCCCTAACTTTTTGTACCGCAGGCAAAAGCAAGCCAATCAGAATGGCAATGATCGCAATCACCACCAGCAATTCAATCAGGGTAAACCCTTTTCGATACTTAATAAGATTCATAGCCGTCTCCTTTAGAAAAAAGAAAATAAGACATGTTTTGAAGAGTCGTCAGCCGTGAGTTATTGTGAAAAACGATGGGACAATCTAAATAACTCATAAAAACAACTCTCTACATCAAATCTACTCAGTATTTTCAAATAAGTAAAAGCCAAAACCGCTGTTTCTTCTAATTATTTTCAGTATTTTAAAAATTTCTTATAAACAAGACACCTTGGTTTGAAGAAGAAGACTCGGCTTTTAATCTAAACCCAGCCTTGTTTAGTAAAAAATGGCGCAAAATCGCCAACAGCCTAAACTTTTTAAGCATCTGTGTTACAAAAAGCTTCTTGCACAAGATTCGTTGTTAATGATCAACACTAGCACCCATCTAGCCATGCTTCTCAATGCTCGCAAACTCTTCGCTAGTGGCGACTTCTTCCTTGTTCCCTAATCGCCACACCGCAATCCCCCAACTTTACTTCCGAGGCTAATAAATATGCTTTCAAGCAGCTTTAATTCGACTATTATGGAAATCATCTGATTTTAAGAAAACCCTTGCAGGTGGCCATCATGCTCACTTATTTTGTAACGCTGTTTTCTTTTTTTGCTCTGGGCCAAGATCCTGCCCAGAATAAACCCAATGTTCTTTTCATTTCCATCGATGATCAAAATGATTGGATAGGCTGCATGAAAGGCCATCCAGATGTGAAGACGCCTAACATTGATAGGCTGGCAAAAAAAGGTACGCTCTTTGCCAACGCCCATTGCCAATCGCCTTTATGTAACCCTTCCCGCAGTAGTCTGCTCTTTGGGAAAAGGCCAACTTCCACCGGTGTTTATGGCTTAGTGCCTGGCCCCAGAAGCTCTCCCATTCTTGAAAACGCAACCAGCCTAACCCAAGCCTTTATGAAATCAGGGTACGATACCAATATCTGTGGCAAGATTTATCATGATGGATCCATCCTCCCTAAAAATCGGCTCTCCGAATGCGCGACTTGGGGCCCTGCCCCGGGTATGCCCAAGCCTGCGAAGCCTTTTGTAGAAACTCCGGGCAAACATCCTGCAATGGATTGGGGCATTTTTCCCAAGGATGATTCAGAACAGCCCGATTGGAAAACTACCGATTGGGCCATTAGCAAGTTGAAGGAAAAGCAAACACAGCCGCTCTTCCTTGGAATCGGATACAGGCTGCCCCATGTTCCTTGTTTTGCATCTCAAAAATGGTTCGATCTTTATCCCAAGGAAGTAACCCTTCCTCCAGTGAAGGATGATGATCGTAATGACACTCCGGAATTCTCTTGGTATCTACACTGGAAACTCCCCGAACCCAGGCTCTCATGGTTGAAAAAAACAAATCAATGGCAACCATTGGTAAAAAGCTACCTCGCAAGTATCAGCTTCATGGATAGCCAGGTTGGCAGGCTTTTAGATGCGCTCGAAGCTTCGGGCAAAGCAGACAGCACTTTAATTGTGCTATGGTCGGATCACGGCTGGCATCTAGGCGAAAAAGGAATCACCGGTAAAAACTCACTCTGGGAACGATCCACCAGAGTGCCCATGATTTTTGCTGGAAAAGGAATCACACCCAATGCTGTTTGCAACCGCCCTGTTGAACTTTTAGATATCTACCCCACACTTGTAGAGTTATGCTCTCTGCAAAAAGTCGAAGGATTGGAAGGGCACAGCCTACAGCCACTTTTGCAAAATTCCTCTGCCCCAAGAACTTGGCCTGCAATCACCAGCCATAATACGGGCAATCACTCTATCCGCTCTGAAAGGTACCGCTTTATTAAATACGCTGATGGCACCGAAGAACTATATGATCATTGCGAGGACGCCAACGAATGGCGGAACCTTGCAAAAGATCAGGGGTTTGAAAAGATATTGGAAGAGCATCGGGCATGGTTGCCAAAAATTGATCTCCCACCCATTCCTAATAGTGCCCATCGTATTTTGATCTGGGATGCGAAAACAAAAACAGCAACCTGGGAAGGCAATCCGGTTCTTGCATCAGAAAAAGAGGACTAAATGCTGCCATTACTTTTTGCGTTATCGATTTTTGCAACTTCTGCTTCGCCAGATAAGCCCAACATTGTTTACATCATGGCAGATGATTTAGGGTACACCGACCCGGCATGTTATGGCAGCAAGTATTACGAAACCCCAAATATTGATAACCTTGCTTCGCAGGGAATGCGATTTCTGCAGGGTTATTCGTGTGGCCCCAACTGCCAACCTACAAGAGCTGCCCTGATGAGCGGGCAATATGGCCCCCGTACTGGCATATATACCGTGGGCAATATCGATAGATTCGATTGGCAGTCGCGCCCACTTAAGCCTGTTGAAAATGTGGTGGAGCTACCCCTTAAAAAAATCACTCTCGCAGACTCTCTCAAAAGCAATGGCTACAAAACCGCATTGTTTGGAAAATGGCATCTAGGCCAGCAGGGCGAACATCATCCCTCTAAACGCGGGTTCGATGAAGCGATTGTTTCCATGGGGAAACATTATGATTTCGTCACCATTCCTAAGGTGGGATACCCTCAAGGCACCTACCTTGCGGATTTCCTTACCAACAAAGCTGTCAACTTCATCAACCAAAACAAGGAAAAACCTTTCTTCCTTTGCGTTCATCATTTCGGAGTTCACTCACCTTACGAGGCTAAGAAGGAACTCATCGAACGATTCCAGAAAAAACAGGGCGTTGGCGGCCATAACAACCCCACGTATGCTGCTATGCTTTTTAGCGTTGACGAAAGTGTAGGCAGAATCCTTAAAACTTTAGATGATCTTAGCCTCTCAAAAAACACTCTGGTCATTTTCACCAGCGATAACGGGGGCGTGGGCGGCTAT
>CAJCCR010000326.1 GCA_903960945.1 uncultured Planctomycetaceae bacterium | reverse complement strand
CCATCGGATTTATACTTGGTAAACGAACTAAATCAGCAAGAAGGCTGGTTACATCCATTGTCAGAATCCTCAAAAAAAAAGGAAATCTCTAGGAATGATCACAGAAAAAGTTGGTATCCCAACCTATTCATCCTATAAATACAAGACAGCTTATGCTGTAAAGTTATAAACATTCATCATACCTTATTCCTTGAAGAGTAGATGGGTTGGTCCATGAAAATTCACGAATACCAAGCTAAAGATTTACTTGCTGCTGAAGGGGCCAAAATCCCTGCAGGCATAATTGCAAATTCCCCCGAGGAAGCTGTCAAAGCTTTTGATCATCTGGGTGGAAACCCCGTTGTTCTTAAGGCTCAGGTGCATGCGGGTGGGCGAGGCAAAGGTCGCTTTAAAGATAGCGGCAAAGATTTCGGCGGGGTTAAATTCATTACCAAACGCGAAGACATTACTCCAATTGCTGAAGTGATGTTTAAGTTTCCTCTGGTTACCCTGCAAACTGGGCCAGAAGGACAAAAGGTTTCCAAGATTTTAGTTCAAAGCGCAGCTGATATCTCCCGCGAAATCTATCTTGGCATGGTTTTAGATCGCTCCGAAGGCATGCCCATCATGATGGCTTGCGCTGATGGCGGAGTTGACATCGAAGAAGTTGCCCATAAGCACCCTGAAAAACTTTTGAAGATGGCAGTTTCTCCTGAAACCGGACTTCTTCCCTACCAAGCACGCAAACTAGCTTTTGCTCTTGGCTTTACACCCGAACAAGTTCCACAAGCCGAAGCAATCATGATGGCATTGTCCAAGGTTTTCCTTGCACAAGATGCCAGCCTTGCTGAAATTAATCCTTTAGTGGTTACTCCCACGGGTGAGGTTTTGGCCTTGGATGCCAAAATCACCTTTGATGACAACGCACTTTTCCGACATCCTCACATTGAACACTTACGCGATCTTTCCGAAGAAAACCCTTCTGAAGTACGTGCTGCGAAATCCGGTTTGAGCTTTGTGCAAATGAGCGGCAACATAGGATGCCTTGTTAATGGTGCTGGCCTTGCAATGAGCACCATGGACATCATTAAATATCATGGTGGCGAACCTGCCAACTTCTTAGATGTTGGGGGTGGTGCCAATAAGGATCAGGTAACCGAAGCTTTTCGAATTTTACTTTCCGATCCTAATGTAAAAGCGGTACTGGTAAATATTTTTGGTGGCATTATGAAGTGTGACACCATTGCTAATGCAATTCTTGCTGCCTACAAAGAAGTCGGTTTCCATGTTCCATTGGTGGTAAGGTTGGAAGGGACAAATGTAGCTGAAGGCAAGAAAATCCTACAGGAAAGTGGACTTAAGATCATTGCTGCTGAGGGATTAACCGATGCTGCTAAAAAAGTTGTAGCTGCTGCCAAATAAATCATAAACCAAGTTCAAAAGAATCTGCGGAGTTGTTTTCATGAGCATTCTTATTGATAAAAACACCAAGGTACTGTGCCAAGGTTTGGGTAAAGCCGGAACATTTCATGCAATCCAATGCAGGGAATATGGAACCCAGGTAGTGGGTGGTGTGGTCCCCGGAAAAGGTGGCACAACCAAAGAAGGTTTTCCTATTTTCAATACGGTTGCAGAAGCCGTTGCTAAAACTGGCGCCAACGCCACCATGATATTCGTTCCGCCTTCAGGCGCTGCTGATGCCATCATGGAAGCGGCAGATGCAGGCATACAAGTTATTGTTGCGATTACCGAAGGCATTCCAGTTTTGGATATGTCGAGGGCGAAACGATTTCTTGCAACGAAGCCGAATATTCGCCTTATCGGGCCCAACTGCCCCGGTCTTATTACTCCTGGGCAATGCAAAATTGGCATTATGCCCGGTTACATTCACAAGCCAGGAACCATTGGCGTCATCTCGCGCAGCGGAACCCTCACCTATGAAGCTGTTTGGCAGCTTACTAATTTGGGGCTGGGTCAATCGACTTGCGTAGGCATTGGTGGCGACCCAATCATAGGCACCAATCAAATTGATGTACTCAAAATGTTTCAGGATGATGCTGGCACGGAAGCGATTCTAATGATGGGTGAAATCGGTGGTACTGCTGAAGAAGAAGCTGCTGCTTACATTCAAAAGCATGTCACCAAGCCAGTCGCTGCCTTTATTGCGGGCCAAACAGCACCCCCTGGAAAACGTATGGGCCATGCAGGCGCAATCATCAGCGGTGGCATGGGATCTGCACAGGACAAAATGGCAGCCTTGCGAAAAGCTGGAATTCTAGTTGCAGAAAGCCCTGCGGATCTCGGTATAACCTTGCAGGAAGCCCTGAAAAGGAAGAAATCCTAAAGCTTCGATTCGTGCTTTTCTGCTACTTTTGTGGTAGGATTACGCAATGAACAATTTCAATCGAAGAGATTTTCTAACCCACCCAATGGGCCCTTGTGGCTCTCTTGCGCTTTCTTGGCTTCTTTCTCAAGAAGGATTTGCTGCTTCCACGGAAGCGAATAATCTTAACCCACTTGCACCACGACTTTCTCATTTTCCCTCAAAAGCCAATTCTGTCATTTTCATGTTCATGGTTGGTGGCCCTAGCCAGATCGATTTATTTGACCCTAAGCCAGAATTGAATCGACTTAATGGTCAACCCCTGCCCCCTAGCTTTGGCAAGCCCGTTAGTCAGTTCACCAAAGGTGATACGCCCATTCTTGGCTCGACCCGGAAATTTCAAAAGCATGGTAAATCCGGGCTCGAGGTTTCAGACCTGATGCCTAATCTTGCTCAGTGTGTTGATGACATTTGTTTTTTAAGATCCTGCTGGTGCACCAGCACGGTTCATGCGCCTGCTATGTATGAAATGCATTCTGGTAGAACATTGATGGGACATCCAAGTTTGGGTTCCTGGGTTTCGTATGGCTTAGGAAGCACCAACGAAAATTTACCTGCATACTGTGTTCTTTTACAACCCGAAGGCACACCCGAAGGCGGGGCTCCCTGCTGGTCCAATGCCTACCTTCCTGCTGTCTATCAGGGAACATTGTTAAGGCGCGGCGCAAACCCTCTGTTGCACCTTAAACCGCCTGCAGACATAACACCCAGCCGCCAAAGGGCAACCATCGACTTCATCAAGCAGATGAACGAAAAAGATCTTGATCCTTCGCGCTCCGATCTTGCTGCTCGCATTGCTTCTTACGAACTCGCTTTCCGCATGCAAAGCCATGCTCCCGAAGCGGTTGATCTTTCCAAAGAAAGCGAAAGAACCAAGAACAACTATGGCTTGAACGATAAAAAAACATCCGACTTCGGCACCCGCTGTCTTCTAGCTAGAAGGTTGGTCGAGCGAGGCGTTCGGTTCGTGCAACTTTACTCGGGTGGCGGCCCCTTGGTCACGCAATGGGATGCACATGACGACATCAATTCCAACCATGAGAAGATGTGTGGCCATGTTGATCAGCCAATTGCTGCATTACTTAAAGATCTTAAAGCCAGAGGTTTACTTGACTCCACTCTGGTTGTTTGGGCAAGTGAATTTGGCAGGTTGCCCAATACTCAAGGAGGCAGAGGCCGTGATCACAACCCACATGGCTTTACGATGTGGATTGCAGGAGGCGGAGTTAAAGGCGGACAAACTATTGGTGCCACCGACGAAATGGGTCTCAACGCAATCGACACAAGAATATCCGTCAATGATTTTCACGCCACCTTGCTGCATCTTCTTGGCATGGACCACGAAAAACTAATATACCCACACTTGGGCAAAGATGAGCGCCTTACCGATGTTGCAGGCCGTGTTGTACAATCTGTTTTTGCTTAACGCTTTTTTAGAGTAACCTCCATGATTATGCCCTTGTATGATGACAACTCGCAACGGAATCGAACCCCGTTTGTTAATTACACTCTAATAGCAATCAATATTTTTGTTTTCGCCATGTTTCAAAACTTTGGCGAGAACGAGCGCTTTGTTTACACTTTTTCCGCAGTGCCCGCTGAAATCATTTCAGGAAAAGATATTCAATCCAGCCCAACTGTTTTAGGAAAAACTCGCTCAGGTGAAGAGATTATTCGACCTGGTTTAGAGCCAACCCCCTTCACGGTTTACATCACGTTAATCACCTCCATGTTCATGCATGGAGGCGTAGGCCATATTTTAGGCAACATGCTTTTCCTATGGATCTTTGGTGATAATGTAGAAGACCGACTCGGACACCTGCAATATCTGCTTTTTTACATTATCGTAGGGATACTGGCATCCTTGGCACATGTTGCAACTTGTGTTCTTCTGAAATCCGACCTTTTAACCCCCAGTTTGGGTGCCTCGGGAGCAATATCGGGGGTCATGGGTGCTTACCTTCTTTTCTTTCCCAACAACAGTGTAACTGTCCTAATCTTTCGGTTTGTCACCACGGTACCTGCAATCGTCGCGGTAGGATTATGGTTTGCAATGCAGCTATTTAGTAGCTTCATGGAGTTGGGGGCCGGGGAAGGTGGTGGCGTAGCGTATGGCGCACACATAGGCGGATTTATTGCGGGTTTGCCTTTAGCTTTCTTTATCGATAAGACATTAGGCGAAGGCAAGCAAAATGCTTCCTGGACGCAAAACCTCTAGTAAAGTAGACTCGACAATTTTGATCGATATTGATTGGCCAGCGGACTACCCACACCAATCAAATGAAAGATGCTGACCATAGCCTCTCGAACGCCATTCTTGGCAAGGTTCATATCGTTTTCGCCTGCTTGAATTAAAAGCTTTAAAGCTTCTTCGTAATTACCAGAAACAGCTTTAAGACAGCCAAGCTGGTAATAAGCTAAACCATCTTTAGGCTTCAATTCGATTTGCTTAAGGACATCAACCTCGGAAGGAAGTGGTTTTGTTATATGATAGATCTTCAGTTCAGCCATGATTTTCTGAACTTCTTTGCCTGTATCGCCATCCGAACCAAAAGGCTCCAAAAGGCCGGGTACTTCGGATTGTTCATCCCCTTTTCCCGCTAAAATTCTTGCAAGGGCCAATCGAACTTTATCGTGCTTTGGATTATCTTTAAACAACCCCCTTACGGTTTCTTCTGCTGCAACAGGATCTGTTTTTTTTAATTCAACAGCTTCAATCAATCGCTTATCTACTTCGGTGGGTAAAAGCGTTGCAAGAAACTCCTGTAGTTGTTCATCGGTTAGTAAGCCTTGAAATCGATTAACAACAAGGCCATCCTTCAAAGCAAAAACTGCAGGTATTCCTTCAACCTTGAATGATGCTGCAAGATTGGGGTTTTCATCGGTATTGATTTCTGCAAGCATGACTTGGCCGTTGAGATTTTGAATGGCACTTTCAAGCATGGGCTTTAGCAATTTGCAAGGCTGGCACCAAGGCGCCCAAAAATCTACCACCACCGGTACATTCTTCGACATCTCCACTACTTTTGGAGAAAAGTTCTTTTCATCTACTGCGTATATCCATTCAGAATTAATCATTTATTCGTATTCATACCAAAGAAGGAATAGGTGCGGAATCAGCTAGCGGTGCTGACACTCCATTAGCGAGATTTATTTTTCGCGTTGGGTCAATTCCCATCGTCTTATAAATGGTAGCAGCAAACATTGCAGCATTCACAGGAGTATTTTTAGGTGCACCACCGATGGAATCAGAAGAACCAACCACGGCTCCACCAGGCAAACCTGCCCCTGCAAGCAACCCACTCCAAACGCCACTATGGTGATCTCTGCCACCCCGCATGTTTAAGTAGGGGCTTCTACCAAATTCACCTACCGCAACAAGAAGCGTAGAATCAAGTAAGCCTTTAACTTGAAGATCATCTAAAAGCGCAGCGTAAGCAGCATCAAACATGGGGCAGATTTTAGTGCGGTAATCATTTAAATTACTCGCAAGGGCCCCGCCATCAGCATGGCAATCCCAAGTGACTTCGTTAAAAACGGTTTCAAACATATTAACAGTGACAAACTTTACGCCCGATTCAACAAGCGCTAAAGCCGCCTGACAGGACTGCCCAAATCTGGTATTTCCATAGCGTGAGTCAAAGCTAAGATTTGCAACCGTTGAACGAATCATCCCAAGATTTAATTCACTATTGTTGTGAGTGATTTCACTAATATTTCTGATATCGTTGGCGTGCGATTTAATGTTGACGGGCTGAAATTGATCACCTAAAAAACCTGCCTCCTGCCCCTGATACATGGTCACGCCTGTAAGTCCAATTTTAGAGGGGAGCACGACGAAGCTTGGCAATTGGGAATACGAGGGTGAAGCAAGCGAAGCGCAAACAGACCCATAATTCGGAAAGCAATTTTGAGCGGTGGAAACCCTACCCGTCTGCATCAATTGCAATCCTGTTTCATGGATAGGTGCTTCATCATGAAACAAGGAGCGAATCACTGTAAACTTATCAGCCCGGGAAGCTAGAAGTGGCAGAGTTTCAGCAAAAAAAGTACCTGGAACCTTGGTAGATATTGCTTTAAACGGGCCACGAATTTCCGACCTAGCATCCGGTTTGGGATCAAAGGTATCTATCTGGCTAGGCCCACCGGTTAATAGAAGAAAGATGCAATTCTTGATGCTTGAACTATCCCCGGTTTCAATTCCTTTTGCCTCGGGCAAAAAGGCGCAAGCGCCTGCAGTCGTAACGGCTGTGTGCTTTAAAAATTGACGCCTACCAAAGCCACTTTTGCCTTGCTGCATGACCATTCCCTTCCCAATTATGGAACGTTTAGGTTTCTATCTGTATGGTAAATCAATCACAAGCAAACGCAACCAGAAACATTTCTGCTTTACGACTCTTCCTATTTCTCGGTAAAACGCCATACCCCATCCCAATCAGCAGAAGGCGGGTTGGCAAGAAAGTGCTGGCATCGCACCAAATGCAGGCTTGCAGCCTTATTTAGTTTATCCAACTCAAGAACCTCTCCAAATAAACCAATCGCCTTCCCGAATTTCATCTGATGGTAAAAATCTCTAGCTTTATGATAAAGGTCGATAATTTGTTCATGACTTGCACTTAATGGATCAGAACGCAACCCATAAACCTCGTAGATACTAATGGGCTGATTTTTACCTTTGACTTGAATTCGATCGAGTTCTCTGGTCCAAATCCGGTCTGCACAACTTTTATAAGTCGTTTCACTAATAATGATATCTGTACCATAAACCTTGCTTGTTCCTTCCAAACGCGAACCAAGGTTAACACCATCACCGATCGAGGTGAACTCCATTCGTTTCGTACATCCGATATTCCCGGAAATTACAGAATCAGAATTCACCCCAATTCCAATCTTGATGTTTACCAGATCAAATTCTTTCTGGTCCTTGGGCTTTAGCTTTTCAATTCGCTTTGCATTGAACTCCTTGAGGCGGTGCCTCATATCAATTGCGGTCTGCACTGCAAGCCAGGCATGATCGGGCAGAGCAAGCGGGGTGCCAAACACAGCCATGATCGCATCGCCAATGTACTTGTCGAGAGTCCCCTTATGTGTCAACACCGATTCAACCATGGTTTCAAAATATTCGTTCAGCATAGAAACAACATCTTCAGCGGAAAGCACCTCAGAAAGAGAGGTATAGCCCCGGATGTCAGAAAATAACACGGACACTTCTTTGCGATCTCCCCCCATTTTTGCGCTGCCATCTGCAAGCAATTGCTCTGCAAGTTCCTGCGTCATGTAGCGATACATAGTGGTTTTTAGCCGTTTCTCTTGGCTTATATCTTCCAGGATCACCAAAGCCCCCTGCACTTTATCCCCCTGATCCGCATCCACCATGGTGTTAATGGAAACATTCAGATTGTGGTTTTCATTGCTGTGGGAATTTAATACTTGGTCAGGGTAATATTGGTTTCTGGCTTTTTCATCAGCGCCTTCCAAGCTTGCATTAAACCATTTGGAAAAATTAGCGTTTTCGATTTTAATTTTCTCATGAATCGAACAACCCTCCAATTGATGGCCATCCGCTTTATTAACCCCAAGAATATCGTAAGCTTTTTGGTTAGCAGCAATGATTGATCCATGGGTATCGGTTGATATCACACCATCCGACAAACTACGAAGAATGCTTTTCTGGATCATTTGCTCGTGTTTGATTTTTTCAAAAAGGCGCGCATTTTCAAGAGCTATACCGGCTTGGGTATTAAAGACTTTCATAAACTCAACATCTTCACTGGTGAAGCTGTTTTTAAATTGCGGAGGAACCAAAGGCCATGTTTTAGGATCATAAGGAGGAAACTCCCCCCTTTGCAACTTGTTGACAACCTGGGTAACCCCGATCAATTCCTTCTTCGGATTAAACACAGGCATGCATAGCAAACTGCACGTCCGGTACCCATTCTTCTTATCCATTCTTTTAGAGGTGCCTGAATCAGGATGATCGTACACATCTAAAGGTATATTTAGAATTTCGCCTGTTTTGGCAACATACCCGGCATACCCTGTCCCTATCGGGATGCGCAAAACGGTTGATACCCCTGCGTTGTAAACTTTGGTCCAAAGCTCTGATTTTTCTCGATCAATAAGCCACAGCGCATTTCTATCAGCATTAAGCAAGAAACTCGCCTGATCCATTACTGTTTTAAGAGTATCTTCAAGATCAAGGCTTTGCCCTACTGAAAGTACTGCTTTCATAAGAGCATCTGCGACACGCTGTTTTTGGGCGGCGCGATAAAATGAATTCGAGCTTTCAATAATATGAGCGATGAGAACAGAAAATTTACGAAACGTATCTTCATCTGCACTGGTGAAACCGAGCTTATTAATTCGAGTTTCAAGTTGCTCGTTCTTGTCATTGTTTTTTACTTTGTTGATTAACTCAACAACTGCGACAAGTTCGCCTTTTTCATCAAACAAAGGAAGACCCAGCATTGAGTAGGTTCGATAACCTGTCTGCTCGAAATGTTTTTTAGCAAACCCCGACCTGGGGTCATCAAAAAAGTCGAATGGAATGTTAATGGTTTTTTGTGAAGTGGCAACCTCGCCAGCGATTGTTGAAGGATCAAACGGGATTCTAATTTCAACATTGGTATTATTGGCGCCCTCTACCACCAGCCAAAGCTGTTGTCTTTCTTTATCCAACAGAAAAATCGAGGCACGATCGGAAGAAGTTAAATGACATATTTTCGATTGGATAGTTTTCAACAAATCCTCAAAAACTTTGCTGAAGTCGGTATTCAGCATGCCTAGAGTTTTGTTGACCATCCGGATATTTTGTACAGCATTTTCGACAAACCCATCCACACTACTTAAATTTTCATGGGTGAGCGATCTAAATAGTCCTGAAAAAACATCTGTTGTTTTTAGCTGACCACCTGGGCTCGGGTTGAAGTTTTGGGACATGTTGCAACCTTTTTAAACTCCGCATCATTCATACTTGAAATACAAAGAATCATAATAACACACATTAGATTGACAGGCCATTGCCTACTAATTTTTCATTAATGCCACCCCTATTTAGTTGCATTACTTTTACAAGTAAAGTAAAAATACTTCATACTTTCAAAATTATTTTTATGTTCTTTCCAAGGAATTCAATCTTGTCAACTAACACCGGAGAATGGAAATACAAGGTGGTTGGAACCTCGCCCATAGCCACCCGTAAAGACATGCTTATTTTGCAACGAGCCCTTGGGTTGGAAGGCAAAAATGGCTGGGAACTTGTAGGATTCATCCCTAATCCTAACCCTGATGCCCCTTGCTTTTATGTACTGAAAAAAAGCAAAGACAGTCCGATCGCAAATCTGCCTTGATGTTTTTACCGTAGCATTCTTGTTCTTATAAGTATCCAAATTGATCGCCCCAAAAGGATTTAAAAATGATTGAGCAACAATGGCATGTGGTAATTCAAGGAAAAGGTCAGGGCCCCTTCCCCCTTTTGACTGTTCAATCCATGATAAAAGAAGGCAAGGTTTCAAAAGATGCTTTAGTTTGGATGCCCACGATGGCCGCCTGGACTTGCTGGAGAGAAGTTCCTGCTTTTGCATTTCTTGCAACCGCAGAGAAACCGCCTGAAGCTTTATCTCAAACGCCAATGCCAGTGAATCGAACTGAACCAACTGCCGCAAGCCCCACTATGAAAATCCCCTTTGAAATGATTCCAAACAATCTTTGGGATTACCTTTCCTTTAAGAGGATGATCACCCCCAAATTAGTCAGCATCTTTTTTTGGATTGGAACAATTATAAGTATGGTGATTGGATTGGGGCTATTTATCATTTCGCTTGTTAATATTAATTCTCAAGGAATACTAATCGGGTTTCTAACTATGTTATTGGGGCCCTTGGTTATTCGCATTTACTGCGAATTAATCATAGTCTTTTTTATGATCAATGAAACACTCACTGACATTTCAAAAACACTTGAGCAAAAGAAATAGCTAATTAAACATCAGGCTTCTTGTACGGCGCTAGATTCAACTAATTTATGGCCTGCTTCCAACAGTGCTTTTCTTAATTTCTCTAATGATTCGCTAGTAACAGTTAGGGCACAGGGCCCTAGTCTGGAATGAATCCACTGCGCTGTTTCAGGCCATTGCATAATTCCATCCGTGATAAGTTCATTTTCCAAATGCACGACCAACATGGTTTCAAAACTGGGAGGAACTGCATCCGATTTTGCACCAAGAATCAATTGGATTGCAGGGGTCAGCGAATGCCCCAACCTTTGTTGAAACCAATCGTCCAAGGCTGTTGGAGTATACCCAACCTGGTCGGCCTTTTTCAGCGTCTCGGGGCTTAGCTTATAAACTCTTCTTTGCTGCGATGAAGCATCTTCAACAAAATCTGCAAATCTGGGCAACTCGGTTTCAAGCAGAAGATCAGACCTGCTTATATCAACCACAAGTGTCACGCCATCGCTCTCAACTTGCACACATTTTTCGGGCATCAAACCGTAATCTCTGGTCGCAGTCAATCTATACTGGCTAAAATCAATACCTTCTTCACTTGTGGCTACTGCAAATCGATCCGAAATTTTTAGTGCAGGCAAGCCACGCGAAAGTGCGTTCTCGAGATCTTGTGCGGTTGGAAATTCCAATAGCGTTGCAGAGGCATAAATCGTTATTCGTTCATGTTTATTCGACCAAGTTTTAATGGCATCCAATACCGCCTGTGGGGTTGGACGAGTGCCGTGCCTTTCCAGTAATCCGCAAATATCTTCGTAGCGTAACCCTGTTTCCAAAGCGAAATAGACCGATTCGGGTTCCAACAACAACTGGCAAGCAGGGCCAATGCTTTTCAAAGTTGCAAGATTAGTTAGATCTCTTGCAAGTGCTGGATTCAATCCTTGGCGAAAAGCAAGAATTTCAAGATTGGGCTGCACAAGCAAAGTTTTTGCAATCACATCTTGTAGATCATTTTCTTTCTTTAAACCAAGAACAGATCTACCCACGGGGCTAAGCCTGACCAAATATTTTCCGCCCGGCAACTTGGTTGCCTGGATCATCCGAATTTGAAATGCAATGCCTAGGAGAAATTTAACCAACCAGCCTTTTAATCGGGAAGGCCTGATCGATTCTCGGTCTTTCCAATAAGGATGATGATCAATCACCCAGGATTCAAGAAGCTCGGGATCTACCCACTGATTATGGGGAAGATTGCCAAGCGCAAGAACCGCCACAAGGCAAGCAGAGTTGTAGGGGTTGCTTCGATCTTCAGGATTTTCATTTAGGCCAGTGCAAGGGTTCCAGGAATCAATTGCGGGAAGAGCAGCCCAAATTTCAGTCAACACCGCAAGCAAGCCTTCATCCCAAGAAGCGGGAAAAGTTCCAGGGTGCAATTCATTTTCTTTGGGGATAAGAATGCCTAGTTTCAAGCCTATTTCAGTTAAAAGAATACCGAGATCAGGAACTTCGATTAAGCGGTCGGAAGGATCAGCAGAAAGCATGGAATTGGCACGAAGATTTTCGAGATCTCTTTTGAAAAACCCACCCTGCTGATTTTTGCGTAGGGGATCTTTATGAACCATCTGCAAAAGAACCGACATGCGAAGAGGAAACTCCATACCATCCGCTTGGAGGATAGGAGCAATGGGGTCGGGTTCAAGGATTTCTGCGCCTTCAGGTGGTTCGTATTTTTGGGGCAATGATAAAGGGAAAGCAATCGACCTTTGGCTGATGGGGGGAGGCAGGAAAATCGCCAATCCTTCAGGGCCAGGAAACCCAATCCACTGCTCAAAACTTTTGATGTATGGGCTTTTGCAAGGTTTTGGAAGCCGATCCTTTTGTTCAAGGTTGACAACATCGGGCAGTAAAAACCCTTGGTTCAACAAATCAAATACAGCAGATAAACCATCTTCCTGCCCCAAGCACATACTAATCTCAATCAACTGCCCAAGCTTCCATTTACATTGTCCGGATTGGGCCAAAGCAGCAAGAAGGGTTTTGCGCGATTCATCAAGTTCTTTTAATCTGCGATTTAGTAAAACCGTGTTATCGAATGCTTCAACGCAACGGTCGATAAGTTCTTCAACAGGCCATTGATTTCTAGGGCGAAGGAATCGTTGCACAACTTCGCGCAACAATTTTTCGTCATAGCGACCAAGAATAAGACGAACAAGTTCAGGCCATATTTTCTGGATGGGTTCTGTCATTTTCAGCGCTGTAATACCTGAGGAGTGTGACCCATGCGCTGAAGTTCCGCAACAACGCTTTCAAGCCTGCCTGTTCTTACCAAAAGAACCTCGTTGGTTAATCTTCCGGATATATCGGATGCGAGCTTCTTTCGAGCTAGGATCTCTTCCGCAAGCAATCCATCTTCGGTAAGCACTAGGCATACCCTTCGATGCAACTTTACGGGGATCCTGGCAATACTTGTTTTATTGGATACTATGAGCATTTATTTTCGCATTACCTTTCTTAAACTGAACAACCAAATTCACTAAGCAACGCATCACCATCCATTACATTATAACTATAGCCTTGTTCGGTAAGAAACATTTGGCGATGGTGCGCAAAATCCTGTTCACGGGTGTCCCGCGTGACCAATGTGTAAAAATAAGCTACTTCACCGCTTGGTTTTGGCCTCAGAATTCTACCCAACCTTTGGGCTTCCTCCTGCCTAGAACCAAAAGTCCCCGAAACCTGAATCAGCACATTGGCATCGGGAAGATCGAGTGCAAAGTTCCCCACCTTGGAAAGAATCAGACTCTTTATTTCGCCTGTTCTGAATTTTGCGTACAACTCTTCACGCTCAGAATTTGGAGTCTGCCCGGTGATTAATGGTATATCAAATCTATCTCGAAGCTGACGCAATTGCTTTAAATACTGACCGATAATCAATACTCTTTTGTCACCATAGTTGTTTAACAGGGCTGCAACCATATCTTCCTTGGCAATATTTTCGCTTGCAAGCCTGTATTTGTTGCGCCATTCTGCAACTGCATAATCCATGCGATCGGATTCAATCAATCCAACCCTAACCTCGGTGCAGGATGCTTCTGCAATCCAACCCTTGGTTTCAAGTTCACGCCATGGCACATCATACTTCTTGGGGCCAATCAAACTAAACACATCGGTTTCTCTGCCATCTTCTCTTACTAAGGTTGCAGTAAGTCCAAGCCTTCGCCTTGCTTGAATCTGGGCAGTAACCCGAAATACTGGAGCGGGTAAAAGATGCACTTCATCGTAAACGATCAAGCCCCAATCCTGACTATCAAACAATTTAAAGTGTGGAAACTCATCAGACTTCTCGGGACGGTATGTTAAAATTTGATAAGTCGCAATTGTTACCGGTGCTATCGCCTTCGATTCGCCTGTATATTCAGCTATCAGATGTTCCGGAATATCAGTTTTATCAAGAATTTCCCGATGCCATTGCTTTACCGCAGTAATACCCGTCGATAAAACCAGCGTATTCTTTTTCAACATACTCATCGCAACAATGCCCACAATGGTTTTACCCGCACCACAAGGCAGCACGATTACACCACTACCACCGCGAACATCACCACCTGCATGAAATACTTCGCAAGCCTCATTCTGGTAATCACGAACATTAAACGGAACCCCCGACTTGCATACTTTTCTTAAACCAATGTCTAAATTCGCTCCCTCGGTATAACCTGCAAGATCTTCCGCAGGGTAGCCAATCATAATCAACGCTTGTTTCAACACACCACGGAATGATGGTTCGACCAAGTAGCTTTTTTTGTTTACCCGTTCATGCAGATACTCTTTCAACTTGGGCTGGCGTGAAAGCTCTTCCATTAAATGAGCATCTTCACAAACCATCAAAAGCATATGGCTATTCGATTTTGGATCAAGCTGATCAGATCGCCTAATGCAAACCCGCCCATAACGTCCAACCACTTCAAAAATATCTGCACTTATCGTGGCAGGCAGGGGAAACTTAGAATAGGTTTTAAGCACCTCGACCATAGCCGCAGCGGTCAAACCAGAAGCAGCGGCATTCCATAAAGACAGATTGGAAAGACGATAGGTATGGATATGCTCAGGGCTTTTTTCCAATTCTGCGAAGGGCGCAAGTGCTTCACGAGCCTGCGCATACTTAGGGTTATCAACTTCTAATAAAACAGAACGGTCACCTTGGACAATAAGCGGATTAGTCGGGTCATAAGTCATAGATTTTTGCCATCCATCCTGATGCCTATTAACAAATACAATTTTCCTACGATCTTGCAGTTTAGGGGAAAGAGGGTGCTATAAGCAAGCCAAACCACAAAAACTTTTAAACTAAGAAGAAAGACTTCATCAAATCCCCTTGTTTACACAAACCAAAACAAGGCTGTTATTTAATGACCAAAGATTTCTCAAACACAACGATATCTTGATTAACCCACTGTTTGATCAATTGTTGTTCTTTCCAGAATGGCCTATAAATCAAGCTAATCTGCACTGATTCGATTTTGTGCGGGAATCTCCAAACCCAGACTTTAGCCATCTCGGGCTCCAATCTGGAATCCACAAAGTCTGCACCACCCTGCCAAAAGGGCTGAATTCCCCGCTTATCTGCACTCAACAGGGGCCTGCCAAATAACACCCCTGCATTTCCCACTAGAGTTTTATCAACCCAAGCTGGCAAGGTCGGGCCATCGATTGGTTTAAACTCTTCCCCCTGAAGCTTCGCTCTCACCAGCAATATCATATGCCGGTCGATGTACCCTGTGGGAACTTTGTGCCCCACATTCACTGCTTTTAACTGCACTTTGACCACACATTCGGTTTCCCCCAGAACAGCTTCCTCTTCATGTTGAATCGAACTTTGCAACATCTGCTGCAATCCATCAGGCATCATCTGGTGCGATGCCAATCCCTTGGCTTCACGAACAATACCGCCCTTTCCCGGAGCAATATTTTTGAAATGGCCATCAGGCTTCATGTGGCATGCCTGACATTGCAACCCCTTTGCAGCAGCGGGGCTTTTCTGCCACTCTGAAAAAGTCGAATAGACATGCATTCCAAATAAAGTCCCTTCATGGCAGGAAGCGCAATAAAGGCTTTGTTGGTACACCGGACTAAAAGAGTTATCATCTCGAGTCGCATCTTTGATGGGGCCAAAAAATACCTGCCCTTTTTCTGGGCGAGCCAATCTCAACAAATCTCTACCATGCGACAAACCAACATCCTCTTTTTTAACCGTGGCAACCTTGTGGCAAAAATCACAATGCACCCCGAGCTTATTGATCCCGCTAACTTCGGAGATATCTTCCAAGCCCGGTTGCCCCGCTCCAACACCGGGTGCATGACATGACGCACAAACAGTCTTGCCTTCCGGAAGATCTCGCGAAAGGCTCCACCCCTTGATAACCTCGCCACCTTTTTTAACATCCGAATACATGTCAAGAAATCGATCACCTGTGCTACTAAAAGCGTGCCCACTTTGCGACCATTCCTGTGCAATCTGAGCATGGCAACTCGCACAATTTTGCTCACCTTCCAAAGGATGAACCCATTCGTAATTGG
>CAJCCR010000325.1 GCA_903960945.1 uncultured Planctomycetaceae bacterium | reverse complement strand
GTGTTCCTGCTGCAGCTTTTCTCAGCTTCAAAAAAGATGAAGAACAGCTTACAGATGATTTGCGCAAAAAAGCCACGCAGGCCTATCTTGCGAGTATTAGTTTTATGGATGCGCAGGTGGGAAGAATTATCAATGAACTCGATCGCCTTAAACATGCTGATGATACCCTCATCGTTTTTACTTCCGATCATGGTTATCACATGGGTGAACATGGCTTATGGCAGAAGCGAAGTATTTTCGAAGAGTCTGCCCGTGTTCCCTTGATCATGGTTGCGCCAAAATCTAAAATCACAAATGTTAGTTCCCCACGCACAGTGGAAATGCTCGATATTTATCCCACCGTGGCTGATTATTGTGGCCTGAAGTATCCTGATTATCTCGATGGTAAAAGCCTTACTCCTTTGCTTGAAGATTCTAAAGCGCAGTGGAACCGCCCTGCAATCACTCAAACAATTTTGGGCAAAAATATTAATGGGTACACCATACGAAGCGAACGCTATCGCTACACCGAATGGAATAAGGGCAAAGATGGTGTTCAGCTTTACGATCATGATGCAGACCCGAAAGAGTTAAAAAACTTAGCTAATGACCCCGCGCACCAAGGCACGGTTTCAGAGCTTTCCAAGCTTATGAGCCAGCGCTTGGGTAAATAAGCAGCGCAATTTTTCATATTCTAGCAATAGGTTTTATTTGTAATCAGGCTTTGGAAATACTGAAATGAATCAGGTAGGTTTGATAGGTTGGCGTGGCATGGTGGGCTCGGTGCTGATGCAGCGCATGGTCGAAGAAAAAGATTTCGATCTGATTGAGCCTGTCTATTTTTCAACCTCTTCTGCAGGTGGTAAAGCCCCTGTGTTTGCAGGAAAAGAATCTCCCAACCTTAAAAATGCATCCGATATCGAATCCCTCGCCAAGCTTGATATCATTTTATCTTGCCAAGGGGGCGACTATACCAAAGAGGTTTTTCCTAAGCTTCGTGCCATGGGTTGGCAAGGCCATTGGATCGATGCTGCTTCAACTTTACGCATGAATGACGATGCCATTATTATTCTTGATCCGGTTAATAGACCTGTAATTGATGCTGCACTTTCCAAGGGTATTAAAAACTGGATCGGTGGTAATTGCACGGTATCGTTGATGCTAATGGGGTTGGCGGGGCTTTTTAAAGCCAACCTTATTGAGTGGGTTACTGCAATGACTTATCAGGCTGCTTCTGGTGCAGGCGCACAGAATATGCGAGAGCTGCTGTTGCAAATGGGTGTTTTACATGATGCTGTCAAGCATGAGCTTTCAGATGCAGCATCAGCAATCCTTGAAATTGATCGCAAGGTTGCAAACATTCTTCGTTCTCCTGAAATCCCCACGAAGAATTTCCGGGGCGTTCCCCTTGCTGGCAGTTTGATTCCTTGGATTGATGTCCCACATGAAAACGGGCAATCCAAAGAAGAGTGGAAGGGTGGCGCAGAGTGTAACAAGATTTTAGGCTTGCCTGCTTTTCGCACACCAGGTTCCATTCCCATCGATGGTATTTGCGTTCGTATCAGCTCTATGCGCTGCCATTCGCAAGGGTTGACTATCAAGCTGAAAAAGAATATTCCTCTGGAAGAAATCAATGCAATTATCGCTTCCGGAAATTCTTGGGTAAAAGTGATTCCTAACGAAAGGGAAGCTTCTGAAAAAGAATTAACCCCAGCAGCGGTTACTGGCACCTTGAGCATCCCAATAGGCCGATTGCACAAACTTGCCATGGGGCCAGAATATTTGGGTGCATTCACTTGTGGCGATCAGTTGTTATGGGGTGCTGCAGAACCGTTGCGGAGAATGCTTCGTATCATCCTTGAAAAATAAGCTCATCCTTGCAAAAGATTCAAGCTGCCTAGGGAGTAGGTATAAAAGAGGCAGATGATCAATTCTCCCAAAGCCACCGCAAGGATGAATCTTAAAAAATTCATACGAACGGTGCCCGCTAGGTAGCAGACAAGATCTGTGGGTGCGAGTGGGAAAAACGACCACAAGACGACGAATAAAAATCCCCAAGGGCTGTTGATTTTAGTGGTGATCGACACCATTTTTTCAGGAGCGATCTTTTCAAAATAACTGTCAAATCCAAGAAATTCAGAAAGAAAGTAGATGAGTGTTGCGGAAAATAATATCCCACCAAGGCTGATGAGCAGCACATTTATTTTATTTTCCGGAAATAGCAATGCTCCTGCGATTACTAAAGGAGTACTGGGCATAAGGGTAAAGCCGCGCAGAAAACTTATTATAAAATAGGCCAGCAATAAGTGGCCTTCAAACCGCCTGACAAAGTCGGTGATGTGCTTTGGGGTGAAGTCGTCGGTGTGCGAAATATAGTAACCAATACAGCCTATCAGGAAGAGCAACCAACCCAACAGAAAGATTTTTTTCGCAAGATTCATTGTCACAATTACCCTGTGCAGAGTTTTAATAACTTTATTTAACTATGGGAGGTGGGTAATTGAAACTCTAAACCTAAAACGAAATCTTGGCTAGGCGGATCGCTTTGGGAAAAATACAGGCGGGCCTCATGAGGTTTCTATGGGTGAAAAGATTAAAGCGATTCAATGAAAAAAGCCCGGGCTTTTAAATTCCC
>CAJCCR010000324.1 GCA_903960945.1 uncultured Planctomycetaceae bacterium | reverse complement strand
GCTGGCAAGATTTCGGTATAAATTTAGATCGATTGCTTCGACAATAAACTTCACACTTCGATCGGCGAATGCAAAGTTCCCGCCTGCGGTATGCCTGCTTCGGACTGAATAAAGATTGGGCCAATCGCCTGAATTATTGAAACCAGGTTGTCCTGTAACTAATCTATTATTGAGGGGTATGGCGCATGTACCCGTGGCGTAGTTGGAACGAACCCAGCCGCAGTGAGTATTAATATCTATTAAATCTTCACCAATCATAAGGGTATTGCTGGTTCCATCAGCGATTCTGCTTAATTGCAGGGCCCGAGTGTTGTCTGAGCGGTAGAACATTCCGTTGCCAGCATCAAGGCCGTTGTTGTTTCCTGTGTGCCCAGTATTTTGGAAACTTCCCCAACCCCAATTATTACCTGCAACGCCCTTATAATTGGTAGGGCCGGTTCCAGAACCAGTGCTACCGTTGGCACGGTTGGTGCTCAACTTTCCACTGCCCGGGTCGCTAGGGCAAACATAGGTTTTAATAACAACGGCTTGGGCCGCAGCAAGGCTGTTAAAAGTTGGAACATCAGCGGCAGCGGGGGTTGCTCCAAAGCTATCCTGCCCAAGCTTGCTAAAAGTGGCAGCTTGTTCAATGAAAGGAAGAATGCGCACAAGCCAACTCCAAGAGCGATCACCGTCGCCGTAACCATAGGTGTTAGGACTTAAGTTGTATGGTATTTGATTTTGGGAATCTTGAAACCCGTGAACTGCAAGGGCGATTTGTTTAAGGTTGTTGGAGCATGTCATGCGAGCGGAAGACTCGCGCACCTTTTGAACTGCAGGCAACAGGAGGCCGATTAAAATGGCGATGATGGCAATCACCACCAGTAATTCAATAAGGGTGAATCCCTTGCTTCTTGAACTTGACTTGAACATGAAAGCACCTCTCGAAAAAAGAAAAGATGTGAAAAAGAAGATCGAAAGCATTTCAATTTATTTGGTCACCTTGAGTTCGTAATTACTTGCTGAGGCATTAGCCTTCACTTCAACAGAAAGTGGCGTTGTATCTTTGGAGCTATACTTCTCGCTAATGAGTTGCTTGAGTGTTGAGTAAGGGTCTTTTGGGTTTGTAGGTTCGGAGTAGTTAACTGTGACTTTGTACCAACCTTCGGGAATACCGGGTTTGCCACCGAAATTGAGAGTGTACTGTCCAGTTTCGGTTACCGTTGCTACTGCAATCGACTTGGCCGTATTGCCCTTAGAAGAGTCTGGGTGAAAATTGATGATAGCTGTTTTGGATTTGTCGATGGTGATAGGTTTATCGTCGAGAAGCAGTTGCCCGGAGACGGGGGGCAAAACTGGAGTGCTGCAACCTGCAATTACGAGAGTGAAAACCATAAATGATGGTAAAGCGAAAGTGAATTTACAAGGAAAGACGGAGAGAGTATTCATCAGAGAGCCTCACCTGACGTTAGATTTAAGACTTTAAGACATGTGAATATAATAAATTGTAAGTTTGCTATTTATTAAAAACAAGTGAGAAATATGAAAAGCTGTTTTATTTGTTGTCAAAATTAGCCTGCCATTTAATGTGATTGCTGTTTTATGCCTTCTGCTATAGGGGGGGTTGGGCCGATTTCTTGAAAATTGCTCGTTTTAATACACATGAATGCTAAGAGCAGGCCCCTAATAAGCAAGGAGGCTTACATGTCAGATGAAAAAATTCTCGTACTCAATTCCAAAGATAAAGTCGGCCGCAATGTATGCAGGGCTTTTATGGAAGCAGGTTTGAGGTATATGGAACAACGCGATCGGTTAAAAATTCGCTGGCCAGCATAGGTGTGAAACCAGTGGTTTCTAATTACACGATTCGTGCAGATCTAGATTGCGCCTTCGAGCAAAGTGGCGCTAAAAAAGCCTTCGTTATCAATGATTATTTTGGGGCTGACGCCATTAATGCAGCCAAGAAGGCTGGTGTAGACCATTTGATTTTCATGAGCGTTGCCGACGCTGAGTTTTTTAATGAAAATGCAAAGCACTTGAAGGCCAAGGTGGCCTTGGAAAAATACCTGCGTGAATCTGGTGTTCCCTTCTCGATTTTACAAACTTGTGCATTCTTTGAGAATCTGGATGATGCCGCCAAGTGGAACCCATTGAAGAAGGGTGTGGTTAAGTTTTTGACGATAAAAGATTGCAAATAATGTGCGACTTACGACATAGGCCGTGTGGCTACGATCCATTTTAAAAATCCCCAAGAATGGCTGGGCAATACGCTTGATGTGATTGGCTGGCAAGATTTCGGTATAAATTTAGATCGATTGCTTCGACAATAAACTTCACACTTCGATCGGCGAATGCAAAGTTCCCGCCTGCGGTATGCCTGCTTCGGAATGAATAAAGATTGGGCCAATCGCCTGAATTATTG
>CAJCCR010000323.1 GCA_903960945.1 uncultured Planctomycetaceae bacterium | reverse complement strand
ATTCTTTCATCACTTCTCCTTGGCGGCATGGTATGCAATTTTCTACTTAAACCTGTGAGTGCAAAATGGTTTTTAATTGAAAGCCCAACCGTGCAAAGTGGAACAATTGCCAAACCAAAACCCAGCAATTTTTCTGCAATTCCATTTGAAACTACAACTAATAAAAACGAATGGTTTTTGCTTGGATCATTCTGGCTGCTGGTAGGGATACCAATTCTCTGGGGGCTTTGGAAAACCTTAAATCAATCCATGTTCATTTTCAAATCGTGAAGATTATTTTCAATTATAAGAAATATCTTATCTTGGCCTAATAAAGAACTTAAGAACACTTGCTATGTTATATTTAATGATCAATTGGAAATAGCCACGCATTTTGCGTTTAAGGGTATTACCTTACTTTAAAAAAGTTTGCAAACATGGGTATCCGCATTTTAATCATTGAAGATGAAACTGATATTGCAGATTTCATCATACGGGGCCTTCGAGAAGAAGGTTATACGGTAGAGCATGCGGCAGATGGGATAGACGGATGGCACCGCTTAACCACCGAATCTTGGGATGCAATTCTGCTTGACTGGTGGTTGCCTGGAATGGATGGCATTTCTCTTTTGACAAAATATAGACAAGCTGGAAAAACCACTCCTGTTCTTTTCCTAACCGCACGAGATTCTGTTCCGGATCGTGTACGAGGCCTAAACTGCGGTGCAGAAGATTACCTTTGCAAACCTTTTGCTTTTGAAGAATTACTGGCGCGGGTACGGGCTCTTTCAAGACGCAACCAATTGACGATTGGAACTATCCTTAACTATGAAGATATAAGCATCGATTTGGCCAGCCAACGAAGTCAACGCAATGGAAAAACACTTATTTTGACTGCAAAGGAACAAGCGTTGCTAGTTTTATTTCTACGCCATCCGGGGGAAATTCTCTCGCGCACCAGAATCTACGAGCAAGTTTGGGAAGACCAGTATGATGGATTATCCAACACCATCGAATTTCACATCATGGAATTAAGGCACAAACTCGAATCGCATGGCCCAAGGCTTCTATTCACCGTTCGTGGCAAAGGATATGTTCTTTCGAATCAGTTCCCCAATGGGGAAAATCAATGACCATCGTCAATCGGCTGAGCATGCTATTTTTAATCTGGCTTGGAATTATTCTCGCTGGTTTTTCTGCACTGGTATTTGGCATTGAATGGTATTACTTGTACAGGCAGGCAGATGCCCAATCTATTGCTGCATTTCACGCTTTGGTGGCTGCAATAGAAGTTCACCCCACTGATGTGGAATGGGAACCTAATGAAAGAAAAATTGTTTTAGGCCAAGGTAGCGGATTCGATCAAGTTAGATGGAGCGTTCATGATAGTTCAGGAAAATTAGTGGATTATTCAGATAATATGCTGGGGGGAGACTCGTGGAATGCTGGATCCCCTTGGTCGGTAAGCATTCAAGCAATTCGAGCAGGTAATTTTATTCCTGAAATAATTGTATCAAACAAACACACTAACATGCCCGATTTGCACCAAGAAATGAACTTGGACATTGCAGGTAAATCAAACTTTAACCGAGCACCTTATTATTTAAGCACTTCTTTTACACTTTCTGTTGCAGTTTCCCAACAGCCAATCGTTTCTACTTTATGGCTGACCGCAAGAGTGTTGCTTGCTGCGGGCTTCGTTGTCTGGATCATAGGGGCGCTATTTGCCCGCTTAATTTGCAAACAAGCTTTAATACCCGTCACAATTATGTCTGCATCGGGAAAATCTTTGGGCAGTGACCCTAGCGCTAGGCTTTCCGTGCCTAAAACAGGTGATGAACTTGAAGGGCTTGGCCATACTTTTAACGATCTTCTTGCCAGGCTACAAACTGCTTTTGATCGCCAAAGTCGCTTTAGCGCTGATGCCGCACATCAATTACGAACACCACTTGCAGCATTACTTGGACAAGTGGAAGTAGCACTGAAACAAGACAGGCCTGCACATGAATATCACCGGGTTTTAAATTTGGCAAAGAGACGAGGGCTGCAACTTAAGCAGATTATTGAAAGCCTTTTGTTTCTTGCGCGTCCCGATGAAATTGCTGCGTTTGAAATGAAGCAGGTTGAAATAACCTCTTGGATTCAAGAATGGATTAATGGTTGGTCTGACCATGAAAGATTCCAAGACTTTATTTTTCATGCAAACAATACATCGCCATGTCTGGTAAATATTCATGTTGGATTATTTAATCAAATCATGGATAATATTCTAGATAATGCCTGCAAATACAGCACTCTTGGCAGCGCCATAACCATAAAAACAAACCTCCACGAGGCAAGGTTACAACTGACAATCGAAGACCATGGCTGCGGTATCGAAGCTGCTGAATTACAAAACTTGGGCGAACCCTTCTTTCGCACAGAAGAAGTTCGTAGGCTTGGAATCCCCGGAATAGGTTTGGGGCTGGCAATCGCCAAGCGGGCAACCACTGCGATAGGCGCTGCTCTTACATTCGAAAGCAAACGAGATGTTGGCACCCAGGCAATAATTTCAATTGCTGTTATTTCAGAATTGCCAGAGGTTTTAAAAAAAGAGAATTCTTCAACCAAAAAGGAATATCATGAAGCTGTCTAAATTTAAATCAATTCGAACTGCTTTCACACTAATTGAACTCTTAGTGGTAATAGCAATCATTGCAATACTCATAGGGCTGCTATTGCCTGCAGTGCAAAAGGTGAGAGAAGCAGCCGCCAGGGCTAAGTGCCAGAACAATCTCAAGCAACTAGGGCTGGCATTACAAAATCACCTGACAGCCTTGGACTACTTTCCCTGTGTTTCAGAAATGCCCAAAGGAGCTCTTTCGCAACCGTGGTCAGCTCATGCCAGACTTCTCCCTTATCTAGAACAAGCAAGCCTTCACAATCTAATCGATTGGAAAACCGCCCCTAACAACTTTACTACCAGGCCTGATGTCGCGGCAATAAGACTAGGTTCCTATATCTGCCCCAGCGAAGTAAACGATCGCTCGCGCATCACGCCACAAATAACATATTACCCTTTAAATTACTGTTTCAACGAAGGTACTTGGTTTATTTATGACCCCGCAACAGATACTGCAGGCGATGGCGCTTTTGCACCCAATCGTAAAATGAAACCTTCAGACTTTACCGATGGTATGTCCAACACTCTTGGGGCTTCAGAAACCAAGGCCTACCAAGCCAACCTCTGGGATTCCAATAAACCTACCACCTTAAATGTACCTGCGCCTGCAAATGTTACAGCATTGACTGCCTACCTTGGGGGAACATTTGATCAAAATGGCCATACGGAATGGGTTGAGGGTGATGTTCATGAAACTGGTTTCACCACTACTTTTACACCCAATACTAATGTTCCCTATGTTAGCGGCGGCATCACCTACGATATTGATTTAACCTCGATGCGCGATGGTGAATCCATCACCCTACCAACCTATGCCGCCATCACTGCAAGAAGTTTTCATAACGGCGTTGTCAACAGCCTGCTAATGGATGGCTCTGTACGCCCCACTACAAATGCTGTAAGCCTGACCGTTTGGCGTGCCTTGGGAACCAGGGCTGGCAGTGATATCAACAACGAATAAAGGAACCTTATCATGTTATCTAAAATCTCCCGCACCTTACTTTTCCTGCTACTAATCACTAACTTGTTTGCATGTGGAAACAAAGCACCCGAAGGCGATAGCAATGAGAAAACCATATCTGATTCTTTTTTAAAGATGGTCTCTGCTGGAAAAACAGAAGATGCCTGGAACAGCACTTCGGCAGAGTTTAAATCTTACATGGGTAAGGCGCAGTTTCAATCAACTGTTGCATCAAATCCATTCCTCAAAAAGGAAGTCACTTTCGAAAAAGAAGAAAAGGATGAGAAAACAAAAGTCCTAACTTATTGTTCTTACAAAGAATTAAAAAGCAAAAAAACATTTATTGTAATCGTGGGGCCAGACCCAGATGCGTTGCGGGTGCAAGGCATGAAAATTGAATGATTAATTCGAGAAAGTAATGTAGATCTGAAGTACGGTTGCAATCGAAACCCACACAAAGTACGGAATTTGCGCCAGCATCACCCATAAAGAATAAGGCCATATTGCAGCCATAGACCAGATGAGGGTACCCCAGACAATAACTATATCAAAGGCTGCCAATGGCATATTCCGCATTCCAAATTGAATGGGTGTGAACAAAATATTAGCAACCAGATTAATTGCAAAGGGAAGAGCCACATACCACGAGACTTTGCCTTTATAGGCTTGAAGAAATACATATCCAAAAGAAACAATAATGACTGGGTAAAGAATCTGCCAAATGGTTCCAATGGTTTTTGGAGCAGGAGTCCACTCGGGTTTATTTAAACTGTTGTACCAAGTCATCCAATCCATTTTAAAGCTTTCGAAATTAAAGAAGTTAACTTTGCCGATACAAACATTCTATTTACTAACAGAATGTTATGCCAAGACCTAACACCAAAATTAAATGGCAAGTATACATTACCATAGATGCGTGTATAATTTTGAATGATGAAATGATTTTATAGTTGTTACTTTAAAACAAAAACATCGCTGGGGTTGGTTGATGAACATGCAAACCTTCTTTAAAAGTTATTTTGAAGCGCCCAAAGATCTAGATAATGCTTCGTCAAGGTTGTATGTGATAGCGTCCGCCAATATTCCTTTTGCAATGTTGATCCACATTCTATACATCCCATTATTTTTATGGATGAATGTACCGGAAATGGCGCTGATTAATGTCTTTAGCGTTATCGCATGGGCTTTTGTTTTATATTGCATTCGGCAAATGATGTTTTCAACTGCATGGATTTTATTTACTGCTGAAATAATGTTACATGCAGGATTTTGCAGCCACTATGTTGGATGGGGGTTCGGCAACCAGTATTTCTTATTCACCTTGGTGGGCATGAGTTTTCTGCTTCCTAGGAAAATCTATTTAAGTATGACCATCGCAGTTGCAGCCGTTATAGAATTCGTAATTCTTTCTCGATGGAGCAACGAAACACCTTGGGACGGTAATAATGATGTTCTTTACGTGTGCAATGTAATCAACATTGTAATCGCCCTTGGTATCTCAGTTTTTGATACCCTGCACTACCAATGGATTATTCACCAAACGGAAGCGGAATTAAAGAAGGCCAACAGCAAAAGTGAGAAGCTGCTGGCAAATGTATTCCCCCATGCAATATTGGAAAAACTTAAAAACAAAGAGGAGACGATCGCAGAACGATTTGATTCAGCGAGTGTTTTTTTTGCTGATATCATGGGGTTTACATCCTTGTCTGAAAAATTATCTCCGGTTGAACTGGTCGAACTATTAGACAAGTTGTTTTCTTTATTTGACGGGTTAGTAATCAAACACAATGTGGAAAAGATTAAAACGATAGGCGATGCCTACATGGTGGCAGCAGGAGTACCAACGCCGATTAAAAATCATGCAGAACAGCTTGCAAATTTCGCATTAGATTTCAAAATCTGTTTGGCAGAGTTCAACAAAAAAAACAATCAATCACTGAGAATGCGAGTGGGCATAAACTCCGGGCCAATTGTTGCAGGAGTGATTGGAAAATCTAGATTCATCTACGACCTTTGGGGCGATTGCGTGAATACCGCAGCCCGAATGGAAAGCCATGGCATGGCGGAAGAGATTCATATAAGTGAACACACATATAAACTTATAGCGGATAAGTTTGAATTTGAAAGCCGTGGTATCATTGAAGTAAAAGGGAAGGGGCCTATGCCAACGTATTTTCTTCGTGGCACAATATCCGCTGCTAAATAGGTAGCATCTTGAATTGATTGTAAAACTTAGATTCCTACTTCCGTTGGTACAACAAAAGGCTTGCGATATTCCCGTGTAAGAAACTTATTAGCAGATGCATTGCCCACGAATTCTTCGCTTTTTGGTGATACCTCAAGCTTCACACCCAAAGTCATTTTGCTCTTTTCCAAATCTACCTTGTTATCGCCCAAATGCTTCAGGGTGCGATCCAATGTTTCTGAAACATTATCGTGAACTTTCATTTTCGCAACTTGTTCGCGCACTTCTGCAACAGAACTTTCCTGACCCAATCTCCAAGAGATATTACCAATATGGCACAATGCTGTTGAAAGATGCCCTTCTAGAATCTCTGCATTAAGGCTCTCTCTTTTTCTACTACGCACCGCATTGATGAAGTTTGCAAAGTGGTTTTCGCTCTTACGCTTAGCGGTAAAAGTACTGACCATTTTACCTTCTTTATCGAACAAAGAATTTCCCGCAATGGAACCTTCTGCACCATGAAACAACCAGCCGCCCGTGAACCCTTCACGGTATTGTTCGCTCTTTAAACCACGCGTTTCTGCAACAATCGTTTTGCTACCATAATCAAAAATACAAACCTGCGTGTTAGGAGTCTGGCCTGCATCAACATAACCAAACCGGCCACCATAACTGATTGCGGAATTACAAAGGCCATCAAGGCCCAAACCCCAGCGGCAAATATCAATGGAATGAATATTGTTATTCCCTAGTTCGCCATTGCCTGTGTTCCAATCCCAATGCCAATCATAATGAAGGTTTTTGCGGGTAAGTGGCTCAAGAACAGCAGGGCCCATAAATAGATTATAATCAACATTTTTTGGTGCTTCGTAGGTACCTTTGGGTCCTATTGAACCTCTGCCGCCATAGATGATACTACGGGCAAGTTTGACTTCTCCAAGTTTCCCGGCCTTCATGTATTCAACAGCTTCGGCAAGGGCCATGTTTGAACGATTCTGAGTGCCGCCCTGGCATATGCGATTGGTCTTGCGTGAAACCTGAACAATACGCCTGCCCTCGCTAATATTATGGCTTACAGGTTTTTCGACATAAGCGTCTTTGCCTGCCTGCATGGCCCAGATTGCAGCAAGAGCATGCCAATGATTTGGCGTGGCGATAAACACTGCATCAATGGATTTATCATCGAAAACCTTGCGCATATCTTGGGTTGTTTTAGGCGCGCTTCCCTGCTGTTTTTCAACAATAGCTGCAAGCTCTGCTGAAAGTAAAGTATCAGGGTCGCACAAATAAGCTATTTCAACATCTGGAACTTTAGCCAACTCTGCAGCATGTTGCTTACCCCGGATGCGATTGCCCAGAATCGCAACCCGAACTTTATTGGAAGGCTTGCCAGTGGATTTCTCTTGAGCATGAATTGCAAGGGGAGTCGCTGCTGCAGCAAGTGCAGCAGAAGCTAGCATGGTATCTTCAAGAAAAATTCTGCGGGTAATCGAGTTCATGTCTGCTCCTGATAATTCTAAAACAACAATGAGTAATGTTCGATTTTCGACAGGGGTTCGTACAAAAGGTTTTTATTTTTTGCCTGCAGCTTGTGCTTTGGCCTTGGCCATCACATCTTTGATTGCAACAGGTTTGCCCTCATTGCGTTTGCTTTCATCTGCGGCTTCCATGAAGGCAAAAATCTCGATGGTTTCTTCCGGGCTGACAGGGGCAACCTTAGTTTTAAAGAACTTTGCAATCTCGCGGCACATAGGTTCATAACCATCCCCTTTAAGCATGGGGGCGATTCCCTTAGTACCAAAAGCTACTGCCCCAAAATCAGCTTTATTCTTTCGTAATCCGCGGTAAGTTCCTACTCTGCCATTCTTCCAAACTCCTGTAACAACATCGGCATCGGTAGCCTGGGTTCGCGCAACCGTTTCGCATCCGGTTCCCATAAGGGTGTACAAAGCTTCCACGCCATGGATTCCGTAAAAGAACAAATCAGGTGTACCTTCTTGATAAGAGCAAGGCCCCCAAGTATCTGCACCTGCTATTTCACCAAGGGACTCATTCTTTTTCAGCTCTTGCAGGCCTGCACCAAAGCGTACCGAGGAACTTGAAAAACAAGGAACTTTGTTCTGCTTTGCCAAATCAAAGATGGCAATTACATCTGCAAGGGAACCTGCTGCAGGCTTATCAATGAACAATGGTTTGCCTGCCTTGATAACAGGTATAGCTTCCTGTAAATGAATGCGCCCATCCACGCTTTCCAGAAATACCACATCAACTTTTTCAAGCAACTTGGGGATGGTATCAACGATTTCGATTCCCATTCCACGGATATCCTCGGTGAATTTTGCAACCCGAGTCTTACTTGGGCCAAAGTCTGTACCACCGGGGTAGGCCGCAACGATTTTGATTCCAGCAAGATCCCCCACAGCCTTTGGCCCGTTGAATAATTTCGCAAACGCTGGAACATGCGAGGTATCAAGCCCGATCATACCAGCACGAATAGGCGTAGCATTTTGCGCCCTAGCTTCATTAGACGAAATACAAAGCAATCCAAGGATTGCCGCGAAAGTTGCGGGAATAAATCTCATGGTGCACTACTCCAATAAACGAATTAATAGCGGGATAAATAATATTAAAAACATAGGCAGGATTGATACACATTCCTAAGCTAGCACATGCAACAAACGATTGCAAACAGTATAACAATCTCGCCAAATGAAAGAAGGAGCCTGAAGTTTACCTTCAAGCCCCTTCTTATAATCATCCTTTTATCGCAGCTTTTACTTCACTGCAACAACTTCCCATTTATGGCTCTTTGGTTTTACCAATTCGTTTACAGCTTTCTGTGCTTCAACAATTTGAGCCATGCGTTTTTCCAACTCCATAGGCTTTCGTTCCTTGGCAACGTCTGCTAGCCATTCAGGAACATTAGCAAGGATTACGCCCCGGAACCGACCTGCTACAATTCGGTTCTTAGCTTCAATAGCCTTGTATACCTTGTCTGCATGATCCCAAATTGGACCTGCAGTAAGGTTTCCAAGGTTAACGCCCTTTGCAAGTTCTTCACCCGAAAACTTAGCAACTTCAACGCCATCAATCTTAATCGCATAACTGCCTTCCTTCAGGCCAGTTACCTGCAATCCATACCAGTTCAAATCCTTAAGCTCATTGGTGTAGGGCAACATAGGCAGCCAATCTTTCTGCACCGCCCAAGGCAAAGCTTCGTCCTTGCGTTCAAAACTAATGGCATCACCATCAACTACAGTTACAGTGCAATTCTTGCCGGTAACTTTTTTGCTTGCAGCATCAAAAGAAACATCGCTGACCAATGCGGGGGACTTTAGGCCAGTAAGGATTGCATGAGCCATGAGCATCCCACCTGGGGCTGCAGTATGAAAACCATCTGGATAAGGCTTTGCTTTTTCAGCCTTGGGATCATCAACAAGCATTTTATCTTGTGCTGCCCGAGTGATTGCATACTGATCCACAAATGGGAATTCAAACTTAGCAGCAATATCCTTCAACGGAGCATAAAATTGCTTCTGGGTTTCAACATATTCAACCCCGTTGGATTTGTTGCGTGGGTCAACAGCATTGGGCGAAAGCAACGCAACTTTTACGCCAGCCTTGGTTGCCATGTCTAGCATGAGTGCAGTCTTTTCAACAAACACTTTATTCGACTGGGGGTTGAACTTCCCATACCCGCCATCATTCATTCCAAAGTTGATGGTTACCTTCGTGGGCTTTTCATCAAGAACATGATTTTTAAAACGATTAGATCCCCCGTTGGCGGTGTCGCCACCGATACCAGCGTTCAAGAAGAAAAAGTTGGCATCAGGAAAACGGGTGGTCAAATACAATTCAATCGCATTGGAATACTGGTATTGCTCGGTGATGCTATCACCAAGAAAAACAATCCGATCCTTGGGTTGAAAGAAATAATCTTTTGCGGGTTCTGCAGCAATGGCAGAGGAAATCGCAAAAGCAGAAAAAAGAATAGAGAAACTAATTCGTATCATTGAAACCTCCAAAGTAAAAAAATGTCTATGTCGTAAAGTTAAGCCATGTGGGATCAAGAGTCCAAGAAAAACAATCTGCTCGATTACTTTGCCTTACCAAGCGAATTGATTAATTCCCCTACAGGAAGATCAATCGCCTGTACTTTGAAACCTTGTTTTTCAAGTATCTCCGCAGCTTTCATGCAACGAACCCCCGCCTTGCAATGCAAGTAAATAACTTTATCCTTACCCACGACAGATTCAATTTCCGCCTTTGTGGCACCCTTTGAAATCTTGCTTAAAGAAAGAAGCTTGGCTCCTGAAACATGGCCTTCGTCCCATTCGTTTTTCTCGCGCACATCAATCAAAACCACTTCACCTTTTTGAACCTTTGCTTTGATCACATCAACATCATCCTTGGTGTAATCCGCTGCCAATGCAATTGTTCCCACCAGCAATAAAACCAAAATACCTATCTTCTTCATAATTCATCCTCCTTTTGTAAATGTTAACACCAATGATTTTGAACTATTAAACAATGATCATGGCATCGCCATAGCTAAAAAAGCGATATTTATTTTTGATAGCCTCATCGTAGGACTTGCGGATTAGATCGTCACCTGCAAATGCACCCACAAGTAAAAGCAAAGTAGAGCAAGGCAAATGAAAATTAGTTACCAGCACATCTATCACTTTGAACTTATAAGCGGGATCAATGGTTAAATCTGCCCAGCCCCGCCAAGGGTTCATCCCACTTTGCGAAACTGCACTTTCCATTAATCGTGTAGAAGTGGTGCCCACAGCAACCACCCTTCCCCCAACACTTTTAGTTTTATTTAAAGCATCCACGGTTACCTTAGGAAGTTCACCAAACTCTGGGTCAACCTGATAGTTTTCCGGAAGCGTCTCGGGCAATGGTTTAAAAGTACCAGGCCCAACATGCAAGGTAACGAAAGATTTATCAACACCCATGGCTTTAAGGGTTGCGAAAAGTTCTTCAGTAAAATGCAAGCCTGCGGTGGGTGCTGCTACCGCGCCCGGATGTTTTGCATAAATCGTCTGATACCTTTGCGTATCTTCCTCCAAAGCTTTTCCCTTACGAATGTATGGCGGCAATGGGACCTTCCCATGTGCTTCAAGAATCGCAGGGGCATTCCCCTCTATACTTGGTTTGGCATGCCAGATCCCCCCTGCATTTTTCTGCACCAACAACAACTCCAATGGCCCGGGTTCAACCGTGATGGTTTCGTCAGGCAATGGCCAACCCCGCGTATAACTCATCATTTCCCATAAGCCATTTTCCAATGTCTTTAGATACAACCCTTCCCATTTCCCGCCCGTGGCTTTGCGTTTGCCATACAATCGGGCTTTCACCACTTGGGTATCATTCAACACCAGCAAATCATCTTTTCTTAAAAAGGAGGGAAGATCAGAAAAGGAATGGTGGGTGATGCTAGATGTTTTTCGATCCACGAGCATCAACTTTGATTGTTCACGCTTTTGCGGCGGGTGTTGCGCAATTAATTCTGGGGGCAGTTCGTACTTGAAGAATATATCCTGCAATGTTGCAACCTTAAAAAGAATAAAGCGGCAGGTATAACCCATGCCGCTCTGGTGATCATCAGATTAAAGAAAAGAAGCTTACTTGAAGTTCGCAAGCCATTTTTCAAAACCATCGCGGTACTTTTCGACGGTCTTAGCTGGCCCGGTCAATTTAATGTGATAAATATCGTTAGCATCAACATGGGCCGCCAACATCCGAGAGTTTTCCATAAGCACAGTTTTAGAATTAGGATCAAACGGTGCAGCCTTATACTTGTAAGCACCCTTCACATCCAAATACAAGGTTGGCTTTCCTGCAACTTTGATTTCAGTAATCTTGAAATCCTTTTCGCCTAGTTTGCCACCATCGTTAGTAGAAAACTGTTCTTTCCAGCGATCGATATTTGCTTTTCCTGAACCACCAAGGCCCTTGAAAATAACTATTTCGCCATCTTTGGCATCGCCTTCAACCTTGGGCAGAACAAATTGTGCATAGCGCATTTTGTTGCTTGGTGGCTCTTCTTTCCATTCTGCAGGGGTAACCGATTTTAATCCATCAATGGTAATGACAGTACCTTTGCCTTCTTGAGCAATTGCAACAACAGCAAAAGCCAAGGCAAGGAAAGATGCAGCTAAAGTTCTAAAAATCAAAACCTTCATTTCAATGCTCCTTTAAGTTTGAAAACTCCACAAATCTGACTCCAAGATTTTAACAGAAACTCAATCGAGAAGAGATAGGAAACTTTCCATTTCTCCTGCAGCATGGCCATCCCCCACTTTCTTGGCGGTTTGGATGCCTTTTTCATACACACTTCTGGCCTGCGCTTCTTTGCCCATCCGGGCAAGTAATTGCCCAGCCTGCAAATACCCAGGGGGATAATCAGGGTTTGATTCCATCAAATCGCCAAACACTTTCAGCGCCTGCTCTTCTTCGCCAGCGCTCTGGTGCTCCATAGCCAACCCATAAAGCAGGAATGAATCATTTGGCTCATCCTTAAGCATTTCTAAAATCTGATCTTTTCTTGATTTCGCGCTCATTACTCTATCCTCATTACTTATTGCCATTCAAAGCATTGATAGACAACTTACTTAATTCCCAAAAGACGGTCGAGGGAATCTGCGGTCTGATAGATCAAAGCTTCTGGAAAATGGCTGTACGGATGAAAATATTCAAAGGTAAGATAACCCCTGTAACCCGTTTGCTCAAAGGATTCCATCACTGCGGGCCAGTTGGTAGTACCATCAAGCAGGGGCCTGAAAGTTTCCAAAGAATAATCAGTTCCCTTCTTGGTATATTCTTTCAGATGCACATTTTGAATGCGCTTGCCCAGCATCTTGATCCAATGCTCGGGGAACTGGAACATCATGATGTTGCCTGTATCGAAATGAACCTTCACATACTCGGATTTGTAGGAATCCACGAAGTCGATCATTTCGCCTGGTGTCATCAAATAACCATTGAAAAAGATGTTCTCAATATTAAGCTTCACCTTCAACTTTTCAGCATTGGGTAAAAGCTTGGCGATGGCTTCGCGAGCCCGCTTATCGCAGACATCATTAGGAACAGGTTCGTAATCGGTGCGCCAAGGGATGTTAACTGCTCCGGGAACAACTAACAAATTTTCAACACCAAGGTCATGCGCTGCTTGGGTCATTTTTGCAGCAAGTTCAAAACCTCTGGCTCTTTTGGCATTATCGTTCGCGGTAAGAGGGTAGGGCCAGAAAAGAAAGGAACAAAGCCCGCTTATCTGAATTCCAATCTTGTCTGCAAGCGCACGAATCGCAGCATATTCCTTGGCGCCAGATTTAGGCGAAAGATCATTATCAAGATCATAGTTCAACTCAATCGCATCGAATCCAGCACTCTTAGCCAAGCGAAGGCACTGTTCCAGATTCATTTTATCGGGGTAGGGAAACGCCCAAAGGTTGATCGACTTTTTCATCGCATAGCGCCTAGGCTTCGCAACCGCAGCTTCTTCTTTTCCTGCGCCGGTAAGCAAAGCTGTTGCAGCCATCGCTGATCCCGCCAGAACTTTCCTTCGATCAATAGGCATGTAAGGTCCAGACATGGTTTCTCTCCTTATTAATCACAATTCTCTTCAATGCACAATTAAGTAATTTCACACCAAGGCAATAGGCCGCACAGGCGAACCTGTAGCCCCGATCAATTTCAATGGCAGACAGATGAACAAAAACTGCCTGACCTTATCTTTCGCTAGTTCATCAAGTTTTAAATTCTCGATGATGTAAATGCCTCTGCGTGCCAAAAGCTCTAGATGGCAGGGCAGTGAACCCAACTCCGGATCAATCGCGCCATTGGGTTCCCACGACATATTATCCGCCCCCACCGCCAAGACTTTTCTTTCTGCAGCCCAAAGCGCAGCGTCCCGTGCCATCCCTGCGGATTCCATATAACGAATTTCATCATGCCAGCTTAGATCAGTTCCCACTCGAATTAAAACCACATCACCTGGCTTGGGTGCTAGGTTTAACTCTTTCTCCATGCGCTCTAACTCTGCACGAAAGATATATTCCTCTCTGCCTAATTCTTCCACGCCCCTATACCCTGGAATATCAAATAACCATCCTTGGCGGGCGATCATCGGAATATCTTCCACTGCTCCATACGAAAACCCTTGGTTTGATTGCACCGAAGTATCAACCTTTTTACCCCCACACAAATGCATATGATCGGCCTGATGGCACCAGGCATCGATATGCGTGCCTGTATGTTCCTTCATGTAAATCGCCCCCGAAGCACTGGAACGAGGCCCTTTTTGATCAGGCTTATAAGTGTCTTCATGGCGGTTATGAAGCATATATTGATAACCGGGCTTATGGGAAGGATGCACAGGCATGGTAGATCGTCGGGGTTGTTCGAGATCGTAAATCTTGCGGCCCAAGCCGGTAGTCCACCAATGCTCCATGATAATTCTCCCAACCAAGGTTTGACAAAAATAGCTTGTTTAAACATAAGGTAGTAATGCTAGAATAGAAATGATAAAACTTAGATGGATTCGCATGCCTAATTGCAACATCAGAATAAGTGCAACATCGGAAACACCTACCATGAAAATAATAATCTCCCTACCCACCCTAATTGCATTACTTCTATGCAACAACTTTGGTAATGGTGCAGAAGTTGACTTCAAGCGCGATATAGCCCCGCTGTTGAAGGCTAAATGCATCGAATGCCATGGGCTCGAAAAACAAAAAGCTGGCCTCAGGTTCGATCGCAAAGACCTTGCATTTCAAGGAGGCGATTCAGTCGAAAAAACAATCAACCCAGGCAAACCCGAAGATAGCTTGCTTATTAAAATGATCACCGTGGGCAGGGAAGGCAAAATCATGCCCCCTAAAGGTGCAAAGTTGACTGATAAAGAAATCGCCCTACTTAAAAGCTGGATAGCCAGCGGGGCAACTTGGCCCGATGAAAAGGTTGAAACCGCTAAGCACACCCACTGGGCCTTCAATAAACCTACCCGCCCTTCCCTGCCCATCATCAAGAATCAATCCAGCATCAATAACGCAATTGATCTCTTCATCCAATCCAAACTTGAATCCCAAGGTATGGAAATATCTTCTGAAGCGCAGAAGGTCGCACTACTACGCAGACTAAGTTTAGATCTCATCGGCTTACCACCCACCCCCGAAGAAATGGATCGCTTTCTGGAAGACAAAAGCCCCGCTGCTTACGATACCCAGTTGAATCGCCTTCTTGCCTCGCCAAGGTTTGGGGAAAAATGGGCCCGCCATTGGCTCGATCTCGCCCGCTATGCAGATTCCCGAGGCTATGGCTCCGACCCTTTGCGCCTTAACGCATGGCCCTTCCGCGATTGGGTCATCAATGCCTTCAACCGCAATCTTTCCTATGATCAATTCACCATCGATCAACTCGCAGGCGATCTTCTGCCCAACGCTACCGAGGATCAATTGCTCGCTACTTCCTTCCATCGCAACACCATGACCAATACCGAAGGTGGAACCGATGATGAAGAATTCCGCGTCGCAGCGGTGAAGGATCGTGCAGATACCACCAGCCAGGTTTGGATGGGCCTAACCCTTGGTTGTGCCAAATGCCATAGCCATAAATACGACCCGATCAGCCAACGCGAATATTACAGCTTCTATGGCATCTTGAACCAGACTGCAGATAGCGACAAGGGCGATGAATATCCCACCAAGATGATCCCCACACTTTTTCAACGCGCAGAAGTCGAAGTGATTCAATCACGCATTGCAGAGCTAAAAAAACGCATCTCCGAGGTCAACATCTCTGCAGAAGAAACCCAATGGCGTAACTCCTTCAACCTTACCGACCCAGGTACTATTGCATCTTTAAAGCCCACCAACACCGATGGCATTTCAGAAGCCTCCATTCAATCCAAATCCAACATCACTGGGTTTAAAATTTCGGGCATGAAAGGAAATACACTTCCCCCAAGTGCAAAGCTCGCTCTTAGCAATGGCCCTGAGCCCTTCAAAAACCAAGCCCCCAAGGCACGATTCGTTCGCATCGAATTGCCAGGCAACGCTAAGATGCTTTCCCTTGCTGAAGTTCAAGTTTTCTCCAACGGCACCAACATCGCCATCAAAGGCACTGCAACACAATCCAGCACCGATTATGAGGGCCCTTCCAAGCTTGCAATCGATGGTAATACCAATGGCGATTACAATGTTGCTAAGTCCACCACTCATACCAAAACCGAAAACAACCCTTGGTGGGAGGTCCAACTTCCTCAAGTATCCCCAGTCGATAAGGTTGTGATTTGGAACCGCACCGATGGTGGAACCAGCGTTAGAATTTCCGGCTATCGTGTCTTACTTCTCGATGAATCCCGTAACCCTATATGGAAAATCGAACAGCCTGCTGTTCCGAACCCTAGCACCGAACTTAAGCCCGCAGGTCAGGCAGAATTAATGATCGCTGATCCCTTTGATCTCGCATCGCAATCGATATTCACACTTGAAAAGCCCGCACCCGCAGGAACCTTCTTCTTCAAACTCGTAGATGCCAAGGGCCAGAAACTTAACCTAAGCGATTTCAAAATCGAAACTCTTACCGATACTGCCCTATCTCGAAGATTAGCATTGCCCAAAGAGATACGGCCTTTGCTCAACAGCTTAACCAAAAATCCGGATGAACAAAAAAAACTCGCAGACTACTTCCGCAGTATTGCTCCCTCACTTGCCCCGCTTCAAACTGAACTCGCTAAGCTTGAAAAGGTTCAGCCAAAACTTACCGCTGTTCCCATCCTGCAAGAGTTGGACAACACCAAGAAACGCAAAACCACCATCCTCGTCAAAGGTAACTTCCTCACTCCAGGAACCCCGGTAAACGCTGGCGTTCCCGCGGCTTTTCATCCTCTTAAAACCAACGGCGAACCCAACCGACTCGACCTCGCAAAGTGGATTGTCGACTCCGATAACCCACTCACTGCCAGAGTCGAAGCCAACCGCCTTTGGGGCCTTATCTTCGGAAGAGGCATCGTTGAATCTGAAGAAGACTTCGGCACCCAAGGCTCGCTTCCAACCCATCCTGAACTCCTCGATTTCCTCGCACTCGAATTCATCGATTCAGGCTGGGATATCAAAGCAATGCTCAAGCTCATCATGACCAGTGCAACCTACAAACAATCCGCAGCATCCACACCGATGATGATCCAAAAAGACCCCCGCAATCTACTCCTAGGTAGGTCACCCCGCCATCGACTTGATGCGGAAATCTTACGCGATCAAGCCCTTATGATAGGTGGACTACTCAGCCCCAAAATCTATGGCCCCTCTGTCTACCCTCCTCAACCAGCAAACCTTTGGCAAGCCGCGTTCAATGGCGAACGAAACTGGGCCACCAGCTTGGGCGAAGATAAATACCGCAGAGGCCTTTACACCTTCTGGCGTCGTTCCGTTCCTTACCCTTCCATGCAAACTTTCGATGCACCAAGCAGAGAGTTTTGCACCGTCCGAAGAATCAACACCTCTACACCCCTACAAGCTTTTGTTACCTTAAACGACCCAGTATTCGTTGAAGCTGCTCAAGGCATGGCGCGTAAAGTTCTCACCGAAGGTGGAACAACCTTCAATGAAAAACTAAACTTCGCCTGGAAACTTGCCCAAGGTTCTACACCCTCTGCCAAGCAAACGGAAAGCCTTGCAAAACTTTACAACGATTCTCTGGCTCAATTTAAAGCAGACCTGCCAAGCGCTAAGTTGCTTGCAGAAATGCCCCTAGGCGCTGCTCCAACAAATATGAAAATTGATGAACTCGCAGCATGGACCACCCTCTGCAATGTTCTCCTAAATCTCGATGGTATCCTTACCCGGAGTTAATTATGGATCCCCGATTAGAAAACATTCGTACCAGCACCCGAAGGCACTTCCTCAAGAAATGCCCCCTCAGCCTTGGTGCTATCGCAATGGCAGATTTTGCCTCGAATAAAGTCAGCGCTGCGCCTTCAGGTGCGCCACTCGCTGTCAAGAAACCCATGCACACCGCCAAGGCCAAAGCGGTTATCTACCTGCATATGTCGGGCTCGCCACCCCAGCAAGATTTGTTCGACTTCAAACCCAAACTTCTCGAATACCATCTCAAACCCTGCCCCGAAGAACTCATCAAGGGCGAACGATTTGCCTTCATCAAGGGCCGCCCCGTTCTTTTAGGCTCGCCACATAAATTCACCCAGCATGGCAAAAACGGAACCTGGATCAGTGAACTCCTCCCCAACTTCCAAAACGCTGCTGACCTCGTTACTGTCATCCGATCCATGTACACCAAAGAATTCAACCACGCCCCCGCTGAACTTTTTGTGCACACCGGCGAGAACCGACCAGGATACCCCGCAATCGGCTCATGGGTAACCTACGGCTTGGGTAGCCCCAACCAAAACCTTCCCGGCTTCGTCGTTCTCGTCTCTGGCGGCACCGATCCCACTGCTGGAAAAAGCGTCTGGGGCAGCGGTTTCCTCCCCTCCGTCTATCAAGGCGTGCAATGCAGATCGGGTGCAGAGCCTATCTTCTTTGTCAACAACCCCGCAGGTATGAATTCCAACCTCAGGCGCAAAAGCCTTGATAGCCTTAAAGAACTAAACGAGATCGAACTTCAAAAACTAGGCGACCCCGAAACCATCACTCGCATCGAACAGTACGAACTTGCATTCCGAATGCAAACCGCTGTTCCCGATGTCATGGATATCTCGCGCGAACCAAAAAAAATCATCGAAGAATATGGCGCAACGCCAGGCACCAACTCCTTCGCCAACAACTGCCTTCTCGCCCGCAGGATGATCGAACGAGGCACCCGTTATGTTCAACTCTTCGACTGGGGCTGGGATACCCATGGCACCAGCGCGGGCGATGATATCGTTAACGCCCTGCCCCGTAAATGCAAAGAAACCGACCGCCCAATGACCGCTCTCCTTCTTGACCTCGAACGCAGAGGTATGCTCGATGAAACCCTAGTCGTATGGGGTGGCGAATTTGGCAGAACTTCGATGAACGAAGCCCGAGGTGGTAGCAAATTCCTAGGCCGTGATCATCATCCTCACTGCTTCACCACATGGATGGCGGGGGCAGGTATCAAGCGTGGCTTCAACTACGGCAGCACCGATGAACTCGGCTGGAACATCGCAGAAAACAAAGTCGGCGTTCACGATCTTCAAGCCACCATCCTGCATCTGATGGGGCTTGATCCAGAAACTTTCAGCTATCCTTATCAAGGCCTAAACGCACGGCTTATCGGCCCCGCAGATGGCCCTAAAATTATCGACAAAATCCTAGCGTGACGCTATTTAGTATTGCTGCCAACTACACCTTTGTTTTGTAATATAGCAGGCGAACCTTTAGCCGACATAAACGCCGCCGGAGTTGGTTGGTTCGCCGCTATAGAAGGAGAACAATAGATCCAAAGCTGGGAAGCTAAAGACTTTAACTTGTGGGCCACCGCCTGGGCCAGCGCCAGTAATAATGTCTGCAATGCCATCGCCATTGCCATCGTTGACTGCAACACGAACGCCTCCGGTAAAGGATTCTGCGTAAGCCATGAACTGGGAAAGTAATGCGCCAGTGTAAGGATCCCAGACTGCAACAACAGGTGCACCGCTAGGGCCAGCGCCGGTAACTACTTCGATGTTGCCATCGTTTCCGATATCTCCTGCTGCGACAAAAACTCCACCGGTAAAGGATGCAGGATAGGCATACCATTGGCTAAGGATTGCGTTCGTAGCACCATCGAATATTTTTACATGAGGTGCGCCACCTGGGCCTGCGCCGGTAACTAAATCTAAAATGCCATCATGGTTGAAGTCGATGGTTGCAACGCTAACGCCACCGGAGAAGGATTGGTCATAGGCATAGAAGGATCGAAGAACATTAAGGGTTCTACCATCGAAGATACGAACTTCTGGGCCACCGCCAGGGCCTGCACCTGCAATGATGTCTAAGATGCCATCACCGTTGACATCTTGTACCGCGATGAAGACCCCGCCTGTAAAGGTTGGATCAAAAGCGAAGAAGGATTCAATGACTTCGCCGGTTTGAGAATTAAGGATTGCGATAGCTGGGCCGCCGCCGAATCCTGCTGCTGCGAAGATATCTGCAACGCCATCGCCATTGAAGTCGCCTGAAACAACTTTGATCGGGCCGCTGAATCCGGGGAAAGGAACCGCTGTGCCTGTGGGTTCGCCGGTTACAGGGTCGTAAAGAGTAACAGTGCTAGAGCCACCAGACGAAGGTGGTGGCGTTCCTACCACCAACGGCGCTGTTGGGCTAGGTGTTGGTGTTGGTGTTGGTGTTGGTGTTGGCGTTGGAACAGACAAGGTTATCGACTGGTTGGCAGGAAGCAACGGCGCAGAAACAAAGCTAAGTGTGTAATTCCCTGCAATACCTGTTAAACCGCTGTTCGAGAAATTCACAATTCCATTGCTAGCGGTTGCGGTTGCAGACCCAATAATGGTGGCGCCTGAGGTTACCTGAATGCTTACTATAGTGTTGTTGTCGCTTGTCACCACCTGATTAAACGCATCCAGTATCTGCAAAACAGGCTGGGTTGTGAAGGGGCTTGCGATTACCGCACCAGCAGCCAGAGTTGAAAGATTCAGATGAGTGCCCACTCCGGGATTCAGATAGATTGGTTGGGTTGCTGGCGTCAGCCCGCTGGATGTAAAGGTCAGCGTGTAATTGGTGTTCGGCAATCCATCAATTCCAGCATTGTTAAAGGTAACGGTACCATTCACCGCAGTTTGGGTGATGGTTCCAATGGTGGTTGCGCCGGTGCTGACATTCATGGTTATCGTAGTAGTATTATCTGTGGTTACAGTCTGCCCAGCGGAATTTTGAATCAGCAGTACGGGTTGAACGACAAATGGCCTAGCATCTGATGCACCAGAAGCTTGAACGGAAAAACCTATTTTCGAAGGAACCAAAGGGCTGATCACAACAGGCTGGGTAACAGATGTGAGGCCATTTGATGAGAATGTCAGGGTGTAGGTAATTCCTGTCGCGCCACTGATTCCAACATTCCCAAAGGTAGCCACACCATTGGAAGCCGTTGCCGTTGATACTCCAATTACTTGAGCACCGTTTGAAACGGTCATGGTTACAATTGCGCTGGATGGCACAACCGAACCTGCATTATTCTGAATGGAAATAACAGGCTGAGTGGTAAACGCCTGGCCGCTAGTGGACCCACTTGCAGCAGTGACAATTCCCAACTTAGTTGGATTATCATTGGGAGTTAGCTGGATTGATTGCTGTGCAGATGTCAAACCATTTGCTGCATAGGTAAGAGTGTAGTTTGCACCAGATACTCCATCAATCCCGACATCGGTAAAGGCAACCACTCCGTTCACCGCCGTTTTGGTAAAAGTACCAATCAAAGCGCCACTATTATTTACAGATATCGTTACCTGAGTGAAATTATCTGAAGTTACAATCTGCCCGAAATGATCCAGAATACGAAGCACGGGTTGTGTAGTAAAAGCAGTGTTATCAACCGCCCCAGCAGCAGGCGTAAAAAGGCTTACCTGAGTTGGCGCTCCGGGATTGATCGTAATGCTTTGGGTGGCTGGTGTCAGCGAACCAGAACTGAATGTAAGGGTATATGGAATCCCACTAGTTCCAGAAATACCTGCATTGGTGAAGTTCACCACGCCATTTACCGCCGTCAAAGTAATGGTTCCAACCGTGGTTGCACCATCACTTACCGACATAGATACCAGACTGGTATTATCATTGCTAACAAGGTGCCCCTGAGAATCCAAAATCGTAATGATCGGCTGGGTGGTGAATGCCTGTCCGCTATTGGCACCAATCGCCTGCTGAGAAAAACCAAGCTGAGTGGCAGTATTTCCTGAAATGGTGATTAATTGCGAAGTTGTCTGGAAACTAGGCGAAGTAAAGGTCAAGGTGTATTGGCTGCTAGGGGTTCCATCAATCCCCACAGTGGCGAAGGTAGCTTGGCCATTTACCGCAGTGGCTGTAACTGTGCCAACAGTAGTTGCACCCGTACTTACCGCCATGGTTACCACACTTGTACTGTCGCTTTGTATTCTCTGGCCGGAAGCATCCAAAAAGGTAATGACCGGCTGTGTGGCAAAGGCTTGCCCATCGACAGCCCCGGCAGCCGGAGTGGCAAGTGTTATCTTTTTAGTGCCCACAGTGGCAATCTGGGTTTGAGTGCTTGCAACTCCATTGCTAGTTACCGTGGCGAGCAAGTTGCCCAACACAGGCTGCGAAGAAAACTGCACAGTCAACTGGGTTGATGTTGCCGCAGTCACTACACCAACCCCTGAAGAAAGCACCACGCTGTTCTTGGTCTTGTCTGAATCAAATCCAACACCATTAATGGTAATCGTAGTGGCGGTTTGCTGATCTATCACTAATGTGTTTTGCGTAATGAATGGCTGAACAGAATTGATGACTACGGGTTGGCTGGAAACGCCGCTGGATACCACAGTTGCAGTAAGATTGCCAGCCGTCGGGGCAGTAACCATTGTTACTGTCAATTTTGTAGATGTAGCGCCTGTCACTGTTCCAGAACCACTGGATAATGCTGCGGTATTATTGCCGGTTGTGGTGCTAAACCCAGTTCCATAAATGAACAAAGTAGAAGCGTTAGCTGGCAAAAAGGCGGAGCTAGGCGTAATCACTGGCACCGCATTTACCGTGGCTACCTGAGTAGGCCCTGCACCCTCGCCATTAACGGTTACCGTTGCTGTAAGTATGCCGGAGTCCAACAAACCACCTACTGGGTTCAATGTAGCGATCAACTGGCTGCTGCTAATCACCTGCACTAAAGTGAGAGTTCCGGAGCTAAGTACAAGATGATTGCTTCCACCACTTGATGTGTCAAAACCAGAACCAAAAATGGTAAGACTGGTTGCGTTGGCTGCAATTGTACTAATGGATTGCGTGATGGTTGGTACGGTTGATGTAACAACTGTTGCAACCTGAGCGCGATTACTTGTTACACCATTCGTTTCGACCTGTGCAAAAAGAGTACCTGAAATACTAATTGCAGAGCTAAAACTTACCGTGATTTGGGTCGGCGAATTCACCACCACGGATGCATAAGGCACAGCGGCACTGCCGGAATCTGTCAGGGTTAAAACATTTGTTCCCGTTGGGTCGAAATTTGTGCCATTAATCACCAAGGTCGATGCATTTTGGGAAAGATTGACTGTATTGGTAGTAACGGTGGGGGCGGGTAATGTACTGGAGGTCACATAGGCAACCTGAACCGTGTCACTCAATGTACTGCTAACACTTACCGTAGCATATAACTGCCCGGCTGGAATATTCTGAAGTAAGCTTGGGGCAAGGGTTACTGTTAACTGGGTTGCACTATTGGCCACTACACTCGCTACAGCATTTGCAATCGCACCCGCCTGAGAATAAAGCGTTACAGTGTTGTTCGCACTGGTGGTGCTGAAGTTGGAACCGGTTATCACCAGCTTGTTTGCACTTGGGGAAAGAGTGCCAATACTAAATTGGACATCCGGCCCAACCGCAACCACATCAGCAACCTGAACAGGGTTTCCACTAGATACCCCATTCACTACGACCGAAGCACTTAACGACCCTGTGGTGGTGATACCATCTACAACTGCTACAATTTGAGTAGAAGAAACGGCAGTTACAGAAACTACTGTTCCCTGACTAAGAGTGACCAAATTGCTGCCATTAGTGTCAAAATTAGTTCCGTTGATTATAATCCGCGTAGGGTTAAGGGAAATCTTCTGGGTGCTACTTGTGATGGTAGGCGTTGAAGCCGAACTTGCTATGGTTGCCACTTTGGTTAGCGAACTGGATACTCCCTGCGTGGTAACTACTGCGTAGATATCGCCCGCAGGCAAGGGGCCTGCAAGATTCACCGTCATGGCCGTAGTGCCGTTTATGACGACATCCTGCACACCTGCTCCATTATTCATTGAACCTTGTGCGGTACTGAAAAAGCTGTTTATAAAGCTGAAAAGAGGCGTAGTAGTGGAATTACCCAAATACAACTGCACAAAGGTGTTCCCGACAGATCCGGTAGAACTTACAGCAGTGCCAAAATCGGATCCATTAATGGCAAGGGTGTATCCATTATTGGAAATCGGATTTGGGGAAGACCCGGTGTAGGGTGTTATGGTTGGCTGGATTTGGTTTATTGTTGGTGCAACATTAAATAGCAAAAACCCATTTGTACCGCCTTGTGATGGATTTTGTAGCACGGCATGAATCTGGCTCCCGCCCGGAGCAAGGGTTGAAATTGAACCATTAATAAGTGTTACCAAAATAATATTTGGCGTCAAACAAACCGAGGTGTAATTGCTTGAAATAATGCTTGAAAAACCATGGTCTGGAACAAGATATTGCAAGCTACTTACACTAGTTGGGGCACTTGAATTTAGTGAAGAAGGCACAAATCCATATCCATAAATAATGAATTGCGTACCATTAATCGCTATGGCTGGATTTGAATTAATTTCTCCGGCATTACTGTTTAATGAAGCGAACTGAACATATCCACTCGGGTAATGATTCAGTGTCTGATCTGTAGTATTGGCAGCGCTTCCAACACCATTCACAAAAATACGGGCAAACAGATTGGTGGGCAGAGTTCCAGAAAATGTTACAAGCAAAGAATTGTCATTTAGTACTTGGGTATTGGTAACCGTAATATTCTGGAATGAATCATTTTTTAAATCAACTGTAACGGATGAACCGGAAAAAGGTTGAAAACCACTACCTGTAATTAGCACCGTGTAAGTTGTTGGGCCGGTGTTTGTCAGAAAAGTGGTGTTATTCTGGTTAAAGTTAATCGTTGGGGGGGCATTAGCTGCAACAATGGTTCCTACCGGAGTGGGTCCCAAAATCGTTTGCCCATTCACCACCAATTTTGCATTCAAAGCACCTGCAGCAGCATTGGAAAGATTAATCCCAGAAATTTCCATGGTGGTGGAATAGTTTCCATTTCCTATACCGGTATATGGAATGACATTATTTAAACTGTCTGTCAAAATTAACTGGGCTTCGTTGGGCACATTCGTGGCATTGATGAAATATCTATAACCGCCAAAAGGTTCAGTTCCGGAATTTCCCGTGCCAAAATTGGTTCCGCTAATGAGGAGAGTACTGGAATTTTGCGCCAGATTTTCCGTGCTTACTGTAATAGTGGGATTGGAGCGGATATTGGCATAACCATTCGAAGTAATTGGCGAACCGCTATTAACTGCCAGATTTAAATTGATTGTTCCTGAAGCTGGCAGAATGCTGCTCAGGTTGGCCACCAACTGATTCAATGTTGTTGAGTTTTGAATGGTTGTGTTGATTGAACTCACAGTCAATACATTGTTGGCGGGCGTGGTGGCATTAAAACCGGTACCGGGAATGATGAGTGAACTCGTAGCCCGATAAACATCGTAAGGGATTGGTACACTACCGCTTTGGGTGGAAGGTGGGCTTATAGATGTCACAGAAATGGTGACATTCTGAAAAGCAATGTGCCCCTGAATATCAATTGCACGGAAGGTCACCGGAAAATCACCACCCGGTGAAGAAACAGACCCAATAATTTGTGTCCCATTAAAACTCAACCCAGCAGGCAGTTGACCATTAATCAACTCAAGCTGAACCCCGCCCGATCCCCCGGTCGTTGCGATGGTTGCCAATGGACTGCCAGAGTTGTAGATAGTTCCCAAAACAGGTAGCAAAGTTCCCGGATTGGTAACAGCAAGGGCAGTATAACTGCTGTTTGATAGCACATTCATAGCCAAGCTGGCAGTAACAGTTTCCGTAACACCTGTCACCTGATTCGTTACCTGAACCGTATAGCTAAACGGACTACCCGAAGAAGTAGTTGGCGTGCCTTGAATGACACCCCATGGTGTTAGGGTGAGACCAGGGGGTAGACTGGAACCTGTTGCCAAGGAATAAGTCAATTCTCCCCAAGGGTATGCTGGAACCTGTGTTGGATTTTGGTTCGTTTTAAGCTTTTGATAATAAGGAATGCCAACATAAGCAGTGGGTGTTGATGGAACAGTAATGGTTAGACCAGGCAAAATATTAGTTTGCAATTGAAAGGTAATGATATTTGGGGTTGGCGTGGCAGAATCCATTATTTCAAAAGTAATGCTAGTCTGGCCGGCACTAAGAGCCAAAGGATTGACTGTGGTAAGTGTAAAAACATTATTGACAGAATTAATTGTTGTAATTGTATTTATAGGAAACTGCGTATAAAGGACTTGCCCAGTCCCAATATTCGTAGTTGGTGCAAGAGTATACGGCCCCGTGCCCCCTGAAACTGATATCGTTCGTGTATAAGACTGGCTGGCTGAACCAGCACCTATCCCAAGGGAAACGGGCTCAAGCGTTAGATAACTTGGCCCTGAAGTAGGAACTGTCAACCCAGAAATTGTTAGGGGCTGTGATGCAGGCTGCGAACTATTAACTGTCAGCGAAAACAAACGGGATATAGGTGCAAAGGGTGAATTATCTTCGTTACCGCTTACCTGAATCGTAAAGGTGGAAGTGGCTGCCGTAGGATTAAGGGTGCCACTAATGATGCCTGTATTGGCGTTTAATGTTAAACCTACCGGTAATGACCCACTGGTTATGGAATAACTAAGATTACTTACATTGCCACTGACTTGAATTTGCTGGGAATAGGACTGACTTTGAGTTGCATCCGCCAGAAGCTGGGTAATAAACTCTGGCCCAGATATCAAACCCATATGCACACCAATGCTCGCGGGAAAATTCCCTGTGCTGAAAAATGCATTGGTGGAAAGACCGCCCTGGTCGGCATAGGCAAAACCATAAGAAAGCCCATTGATACTGACACCATTTACAGGATCTACCGAACTATTGGTTTGGGTGAAATAGGAATACCAATTCGAAGTACTGTTAGCTGCATAATACTGAAACGGTGGGTGGGTGCTTGGATTTGATAAAGCAGAACCGTTATCGGTTAATGTCAGGGTATTTCCGCCCACATTTAGAAGCAGTCCCATCTGGCTAATGTCCGGAGTAGTTCCCCGGTAAATATTAAAACTCAAGCTTGGTGGAACAGGATTGGGATTTTGCGTCCAATTGATGGTGGCAACCTGCCCTGGAAGCAAAGTGGCTGGAACTATTAGACTAGGCGTGGATTCTCCAAGCACATTGATGGCAGTAACAGCGTAATAATAAGTTACCTCATTTGTTATTTGGCTTGATCCCGAGGTAGAAACAATTGGATTTCCGGAAATGGCCGGAAAACTAGCCCAGTTGTCGGGCTGAATGCTAAAATTAGAAGCTATTCCACGATTGAAAGCAGCAGCAATCGAATCTTCGATAGAACCAAGATAAGTGCCCAAAGCAGAGGTTGCACCAGCTATATCCGGATCCAATCCATTTGAAGCAAATACAGAATCACAACCAAAAACCATCTGTGAAGGTGATTCATAGAGATTTCCTATTCCTTGCACACCGTTTACATTAGCCAAGGAAAGCCATGATGGCATTTGCGGCAATGGATTATTATTAATTGTTACATAGCGGGTATTGGTTTGGAAAAACGGAGCATAGACGTTCAATACATCGCCAGCAGCAATGGTGCCCCCATCTCCATTTTGGGCAGTCAATTGCAAAGCCATGTAGTTGGAATTGCTGATGTTCCAAGACCCAGCAGGAGCATATAAAACCGTATTACCAGCCCATTCAACATTCGAACGGGTAAGCGCAAAAGAATTTGGAGTAAGATAATGGCTAAAAAATTCTAGCAATTCTTCCGTGTAATATTCACTCAACGGGTTGAAGCCATAACTACTTGCGGTGCTGCCTGAAATTTGTTTTGCCTGCGGAATAGAACCTGTGTCCAAAAATTGATAGGAAGTGGCGGTCAGGGAATTTGCAACTCCAGATCCACCACCTGACCCGCTTGCCCGGATGGAAATGGTGATTTGTCCATTACTACCAATCGCTTGTATGGTGGTGTTTGGCGCAATACCAACGCCGGAAATCTTCATCCCTACGCTCAATCCATTTGTGGAACTAGGTGTTAAAGTTGTGGCTCCAGTTAAAAAAGATTGAACATTAAATGGAACAGAAACCGAGTTGCTCGAATTATTTGGAATCTGAGCAATAAGGTTATAGACCGTATCCGAATTGGGAGTAAATGTTGAATCCGGCGTACTGAAACGATAAATATTGTAACCAGCCGTATTAGGGTCTAGGTAGGGACTCCAGTTGATTTGGTTGCTTTTGCCAGAGGCCAAAATGCCTGAGTTAAAGAAATTGCTCAACAGGGTCTCACCCCGAACACCACTACTACCATCGGTAACAGTACCTGTTGAAGTATTGAGGTTATAAGATTCAATCACATTATCGCTGTAGGCAGTAACGACATAAAAGTAATTGTAATTTGCATCCAGTGTGCCTAGTGTTGACACCTGGTTCACCGAATTAATAATTGGTGCGGTGGCGTTATGGGAAAGAATATCCCCCGGAGCTACGATCTGAATATTACTGGAATCCTGCTGTTGGTTAAAAGTGGAAGACTGCTGAAATTCCTGCGGAATAGTTCCGTTTTCGACAAGAGTGTTAAATGTACTGTAAAGGTTGTTTTGACTAAGAGTGATACCCAACGGATTAATAGGAAAACTAGCAGAACCAGAGCCTGAAGTAGGGTAGGTCAAGGTAAAAGGGAATCCCACATTATCCACCGAAGAACTATCAATATCTAACCCAGCGCCATTCCCTTGGGGGATATAAGTTAATTCGATCTGGGCGTAATTATCTGGGGCAATATTAGTGGAGGGATTTGCTGCTGCCGTGGGCGCACCCACCGAATTACTACCTGGTGTAATTGGCAACCCATTAACTACATCGCCAACAAAAACAATTAATTCTCCGCCCCGAAATTCGCCATTATTTGGAAAGGTACTTGCAGGAAAAGGAATAGCAAGGCTTACGGATTGTGAAGTCTGATAGCTACCAGGTGACACCAAAGTAATAAGTTGCAATTGCTCCGAACTTCCGGTTGCCGGCGCTGATGGTATAGTTTGAAAGGTTTGTTGACCAAGCGTACCAGCCAAATAAATATGGTCAGTATTGGAATAAACCCCGTCTTGTACTCCAAGATTGGCCACACTTGCTGGGATATCAAACTGGAAGGTTGTCATGTTGCCTGTTGGATTCCAGCGGGGTTCCAGAAGCTCTAAAGCCATCCTTAATGACTTTTTCCTGTGAGGGGTATTCTTTATGGATTCCAATTGAAAAAAACGGTCGAAAACATCCCATGTTCTTAGTGAAAATAACTTCATTACTAAAAATCCTCAAGATAAAAATAGATAAAATGCGAAGGCTGGGAAATATACTTTAGCCTAATGATGCAGTGACAAAAAGTAAATATTTAAAAAAATAAAGAAAAACTTAAATTTAAATTACCAAGCCAGAGGGGCATTTGTTTTCCGCAATCTAAGTTATTTGTAGCCGTTTAGGCTACAAACACGCCGTCTTCATCTTCAGGGTTGCCAGCGAAGTAGCTTAGCAACAGGTCGAGTTGCAAGCCGCCGAAGACTTTCACATTGGGCCCACCACTAGGGCCTGCGCCGGTGACCAAATCTATTAATCCATCACCATTGACATCCCCAAGGCCAACTCGAACCCCACCAGAGAAGAATTCGTCAATCACCTGGCCTGAACTGTTGATAATGCGGAGCAGGCGGAAATTAGAAGTGCTACCCATTCAAATTAATAACTGGGCTTTAAATAAAAAAGGATCATCCTGTCAAATGCGAGGATGATCCTTTTTAAAGATCGTGGCGCTAACGAAGATTGCGCTAAGGATTAATGATCCTTTTTCAAAAAGCGTTGGCGTTTTCTCTTAATGTTGTTTCTTTTTTTCCTAGTCTTCAGCTTCAAAGTACGTGCCATGCTTAATCATTCCTTGTTTAAATGCCTTGTTGACCCAAGAGTAATTCTAGTAATTTTTTAATCTAATTCTGCAAAAGATGCCAACTAATTCTGATTTCGAGGCAAAACTAAGAACTTTTACCGCGAAGACGCAGAGGCAGGGAAAATCCTTGAGTACACCTGCATTCGCCCTGAAAGGGCGAAATGAGATAGCCCAGGGCAACGCCCTGGGAAAAAGCCGCCATAAAACCCCCCATCCCTGAAAGGGCGAAAGACCTCGGTAGCTGATTATTCCGCCCTTTCAGGGCTTATTTGAGGGCTCGATTGTTACCCGGGGTTGCGCTCCGCTCCACCCCGGGCTATCACATTTCACCCCTTCGGGGCTTAGGAACCACCGGCCGTCATTCCAGCAAAAGCGTGAAATCCACAAATATTAAAAGCCAAGAATTGAACAACCTTTCTAGTGCTTTTATTTCTTATCTTTGAGGGATTTGGCGAGGAAGAGTCTGGCGGCTTTTTCCTGAGTTGCCATCGGCCTAGAAACATCTTGCCAAGCATTGATTGCAGCTTCTTTATCGCCTAGGTTTGCTAAAGCGTAGCCCCAAAGGAGCTTGCCATGGGGTGCGCCTGCGCCTACGGGGAATTCCTCTAAATATCTGCGCCAAGCGCTTTCGCAATCCTTCCACTTATTGAGTCTATCTTGTTGGGCCAATTGGGTTGGTTCAGTGGATTTGGATTGGATATCGAATCTGCGTTGTTGTTGTTCTGCGAGCTCGTGTTTACAAAGTGCGAGCAGCCAGGAAATTTGTTCGCCTCTTGGCCTGCCTATGGAGCCAGCGATCATCATTCCAAGGTCTTTTTCACCTTTTTGGAATAGGGTTCGGATTTCGAGATTAATCATCGTAAGGTCTTCAGGGGTTTTATCCTTGTTTTGCATGATTGTGTCGAAGCTAGTAAAAACTTGCTTTGCAGCTTCCATCCAGTTGTTGATTCGCTGGGGAAGATTAGGATCTGTTTCTGCACCACGCAGTTGAATTCGGAGTTCATCGCCCTCGCGAACAAGATCAGGCACCGCTTTTGCATAGCGGGCATGAAGCATTTGATCTCGGGGCAGTTTGGGTTCAAGCGCAGAATTGATAAATGGCCTAGAAAGCATATTACCTATGTTTTCAAGAATGATAGGGTGAGGGACTTTTTGAAGTTGTGGGGGTATTGCGGTCTGAGGAATTAATTCGATTTGATAAGCTTGAAGGATTTGTGGAGAGGCGAATCCGCCATTACCTGCAGATAGAAACATGCGAAGAGATTCAACTGCTTGATTCATCAAAAAAACTTTAGATGAGGCACCAAGCGATGGCCTACAAGCTTTTTCGATTTTCATGATCAACGATTCCAGATCAGTAGAAAGTCTGGCCTTGGCGCCTGAAGGAAGATATTTATCTTCGAGAAGTTTCATGCGAGGTGAAAGGGAAGAAAGGGAAGGTACGATAAAGGGTGCGATTTTCAAAATTTGTTCGGGTTGCACATCGTAAGGGGCTTGTTCAGAATCGAGGACTCTAATTTTTTTCGGATCTGCTTTTAATTCGGTAAGAAGCAATGGCTTACCATCTTTTCCCCCGGGAAGAGGGATACCCAAAATAGGATCAAACAAGTAAAGATCATTGCCTGACTCATCGACAACTCCCAACCAAATTCTAGGAGGAGCATTGGGATCTTTGCCTGGGAGAAGAAGCATACATCCCGCTGGTTGTTCGAGTTTTTCTCCCACATAAAGAAACTGTTCGAGCAATGCAAGAAAAGTAAGAGAGCGTTCATAACTACTGCCCCAACCTCTACGCAAGGCATAGATGGGAGGAACTGCGTTGTTCGATCGCGGTGTGAGTCGCATTTCCCGAACCACCCACATAAATGCATGAGTAGAAACTTCGCTGATAGAGGCTTTGACTTGTTTGACACCTATAGCGGGCGGTTCAAGAAAACGGGCGATATCCCGAAACATCAATCGCTCTTCAAGATAGTGCGGGTCAAGAAGGGTAAAGGTGGGGCTATCAATTTCATTAAATTGCTGATCATTCATGCCAAACTTAGAGTAAATCTCTCTTTTTTCCTGCGAGAAAGTTGCTGGTTTTTCGTTGGGATGAGTTGCAAGATGATTATTGATTTGTTGCAAGGCTGTTTTGCAAGAGTTCAAATCATTATCGTTGGTGAGCAATTCCTGAGCAGATTTTAACGAGGAATCTTCGGGGGCGTTTGCAGTGTTAATCTTGTCGGAATCTTTTTTCACGGGGTTTGAACTAAAGGTGAAGAAAAGCAAGGTACCAGCAAACAAGATGATTCCTGCAATGATAGAAACCAGCAAGGTCTTGCTTTTTTTGGATTCTTCAGGAAAAGCATTATCTGGAATGGTACTCATGATAATTCCGTCAAGAAGTTACATAGATAATCAAGGCAATTGAATAGCCTGCCTGATACGCAAGCAGGTTGAAATCAAATCAGAAAGATTTTCGAGGGCGATCATATTAGGGCCATCGCTTAAGGCTTTATCAGGGTTGGGATGGGTTTCGATAAACACACCATCGCAACCAGCAGCAACAGCAGCCTTGGCTAGATAGGGCACCATGCGTCTATCGCCTCCGCTTCGATCGCCTGCACCGCCTGGCATTTGTACGCTATGGGTTGCATCAAAGATCACGGGTGGCCCGAGGTCTTGCATAAGCGGAATGGATCGCATATCGCTAACGAGGTTGCCATAGCCAAAGGTTGCGCCCCGTTCGGTAAGCAGCAAACGGTTGTTGCCAACTTCGTCAAGTTTGCTGACCACATTTTTCATATCCCAAGGAGCCATGAACTGGCCTTTTTTCACATTGATAACTTTGCCTGTTTTGCCTGCAGCAAAGAGAAGATCGGTTTGCCTGGCAAGGAAAGCTGGGATTTGCAGGACTTCGCATACTTGGCCAGCGGCAGCGGCATGATCGGTTTCATGGATATCGGTAAGAACGGGGAGGCCGGTAATGCTTTTGACTTCGTCAAGGATTTTAAGGCCTTCATCGATACCTGGGCCGCGGAAAGTTTTACCCGAGCTACGATTGGCTTTATCGAAGGATGATTTAAAAACGACTTGAATGTTAAGCTTTCTGCTAATATCAAGAATTTTATCTGCGACAGAAAGAACAAGTTCGCGGGATTCGATAACGCAGGGGCCAAGAATCCAGAGCAGGGGCTTTTGTGGCCCTACTTCCCATTGTCCAACTTTTACAACACGCCTATCCAT
>CAJCCR010000322.1 GCA_903960945.1 uncultured Planctomycetaceae bacterium | reverse complement strand
GGCAACTGTGTGCTTTTAGAACGATCAGATTCCCTACCTTGGTTGGTGCTCATAACGATGTGATTGCCAATGTGCAATAGCAGATGGAAAAGGGGTTAAGCAACTTTGTTCATTTTACCAAGAAGGATGGATTCGGCCTCTGCTGTTGCCCGGTCTAGTTCATTTTGAACACGGGTTAGGTGTTCTTCCAGGTTATCTTTGTCAATGTCGGGGGGGATATAGATTTCCGGGGTGGTCACCAAAACAATCTTGCTAAAGGGGTTGGGGATGGCAAATTTATCCCAGCTTTTAGCACGTTTAACAGAGCTGTAGGCAAACCCCATGGGAATGATGGGAAGGCCTGATTTTGCTGCGAGGTAAATTACCCCTTGTTGGATAACGCCTCGGGGGCCTTTGGGGCCATCCGGAGTAATAGCTATATGCCCATCTTTACTTAATTTAACCATATTTCTTATGGCTTCTATTCCGCCCCGGGTGCTGGAACCGCGAACCAGGCTGAATCCCAAATGTTTGCAAGCTTGTGCAATCATTTCGCCATCGGAATGGTTGCTAATTAGAACGCTGATATTCGGTTTGCCATACTGGTAAGCGGGCATCAAAAGGTTTTCATGCCAGAAGATATAAATATAGCGCCCTTGAAAGTTGGGCTGATTTGGGTCGAAGTTCTTACCCAAGGGGTGGTAATGAAAATTGATAGTGCTGATCCATGATCGCACAAAGCAAGCGATGGTGAAGCCAATAGTCTTTAAAAGAAAGGGACTTTTTATTTTCATCCGAAGCCTCTGCACAACGAAGTCTATTAGCAGTCGGGCCATTCACCCTGAAAAACCTCGACTGCTGGCCCAGTCATAAAAACATGATTATCAGTTTTAGACCAGTCCAGTCTGAGGTCTCCACCCCTTAAATGGGCAATAATAGATCTATCTGTTCTTCCGGTGAGCACGCCTGCGACTGCAACCGCACAAGCCCCAGTACCACAGGCCAAGGTTTCCCCAGATCCCCTCTCCCATACCCGCATGGTGATTTCGCCAGGATTATCTACCCGCACAAATTCAACATTCGTCCTTCGAGGAAAGGCGGAATGCTTTTCAACCTTATGGCCAATCCCCAGCACCATTTCATTGGTGATTTCTTTAACAAAGGTGATGCAATGTGGATTACCCATCGAGACACAAGTTACTTTTAATTCCACCCCATCAATAACAAGTGGGACTTCCAAAGGAGGCGTGCCTAAAAGTGTCGTAGGAATGTTTTCTGCAATCAGAATTGGTTCCCCCATATCCACTCTTACTTGATGGCATTTACCACCCGCTGTTTCCAATTCCAGCTTCAGAACTCCCCTGCCTGTCTCGATTGCAAGGGATGTTTTTTTTGCAATGCCATGGTCGTAGACAAACTTGGCAACACATCGCACCCCATTGCCACACATCTCGGATTCACTGCCATCGTTGTTGAACATGCGCATGCGGGCATCCGCTTTATCGGAAGGGCAGATAAGAATGAGCCCATCGCCACCCACACCAAAATTGCGATCACTGATTTTCGTTGCTAATGAAGCGATATCATTGGGCATAGGCTGCCTAATGCAATCAACATAAACATAATCGTTGCCTATTCCTTGCATTTTTACGAAACGCATAACGAAGTTCCTTTATTCCCATTCGATGGTTGCAGGTGGTTTGCTGCTGATATCGTAGACAACTCGGTTGACGCCTTTAACCTGATTGATGATTCTGGTGGAAATGGTTGCAAGCAACTCATAGGGCAAATGGGACCAGTCTGCAGTCATAAAGTCATCGGTTTCAACAGCTCTGACTGCGATCACATTTTCGTAAGTTCTGCCATCACCCATCACACCCACGGTTTGCACAGGCAGCAAGACAGTGAAAGCTTGACTGGTTTTCTTGTACCATCCGGATTTCTTCAGTTCTTCAAGCAGAACGGTGTCTGCCTGCCGAAGTATTTCAAGTCTGGTTTTGTTGATAGCCCCAATGCAACGAACCGCCAAGCCCGGGCCAGGAAAAGGATGTCGCCAAACGGTGCCCTCAGGTAACCCGAGTTCAAGCCCAAGCCTTCGAACTTCGTCTTTAAATAAATCCTTCAAAGGTTCTACAAGATCGAACCCTAGCTCTGCAGGCAGCCCGCCAACATTATGGTGTGTTTTAATTGTTGCAGCAGGGCCGTCTACGGTTCCGCCGCTTTCAATAACATCTGGGTACAGTGTGCCTTGTGCCAGAAATTTAGCATCTTTAATATGCTTGGCTTCATCTTTGAATACATCGATGAAGACATGGCCTATGATTTTTCGCTTTTGCTGTGGATCAGTAATGCCATCGAGTGCGGTTAAAAACCGATCAGAGGCATCAACTACATGAAGGTCTGCGTTGAAGTTATCGCGGAAGGTTTTACGAACCATGTCTGATTCGCCCTGCCTAAGCAAGCCGTTATCTACAAAAATACAAGCCACCTGCTTGCCAATGGCTTTAACAAGAAGTGCAGCAACCACTGAGGAATCAACGCCGCCTGAAAGCCCGCAAATAACACGATGATTGCCAATGGTTTTACGCAGGTTAATGATCGTCTCATCGAGGAAGCTGCCTATTTTCCAGAGCCCTTCGCAACCGCAAATCTCATGGAGGAAGTTCTTTAGTATCGCAGTTCCCTGAGGCGTATGGCTAACTTCTGGATGAAACTGCAATCCATAAACGGGAAGTGTCTTGTGCTTGGCAGCAGCCATCGGGCAGGTTTCAGTTGATGCCAATGGGATGAAATCTTGGGTGTTGTGATCCACCTGGTCGCCATGGCTCATCCAGACGGTGATTTCAGATGGGATATTTTTGAACATTCCCTCAGAAGATTTGGTGTTACAGATGGCTTTGCCGAATTCTCTTGATGGGGCGCGCTTGACATCCGTACCCAAAGATTTGCAGGCAAGCTGCATACCGTAGCAAATTCCAAGCACGGGAATTCCGAGCTTAAAAATTTCGGGGTCACACTTTGGCGCGCCATCTTCATAAACGCTGGCAGGGCCACCGCTCAGAATTATCCCTTTGGGGTTGAGTTCTTTGATGCGCTTTGCAGAAATATCGTTACGAACAATCTGGCAAAATACGTTCAACTCTCGCACTCTGCGAGCGATAAGTTGCCCATACTGAGATCCAAAATCAAGGATTAAAACTGATTCGCGAATTTTGATGTCTGCCATGAAATCTCTCATTATTTTAAAAAGTTAATTTTATTGAGCTTTACCGAAAGGGTAATGAAATAAGTGGGAAATAATGGAAAGTATTTGATTAACTCTTCCCTAATTCTTTGGAACGCAAGGAGGCTGCAACAACAGCATCTATGAAAGCCCCACGCACGCCTTTGTTTTCGAGGGCATGAATACCCGCAATGGTGGTGCCCCCAGGGCTAGCAACCATATCTTTAAGCTGGCCGGTATGTAGGCCCGTTTCCAGTACCATTTTGGCCGCGCCAAGCACTGTTTGGGCAGCTAGGGAGGTCGCTAAATCACGGGGTAAACCCGCTTTTACGCCGCCATCGCTCAATGCTTCGATTACTAAATAAACAAATGCAGGCCCGCTGCCGCTAAGCCCAGTAACTGCATCTAATTGAGATTCGGGCACATGGAAGGCCTTTCCTATCGCCCCAAAAAGTTGGGCTGCCAAATCCTTGTCGCCAGGCTTTACCCCGGTTCCACAAGCAAATGCCGTTGCAGAAGCCATCACCAAAGCCGGGGTGTTAGGCATAACACGAATAAGCCGTGTGCTTCCTGTTCCTTGGGCCAAAGTTTCAAGATTAATGCCCGCAGCAATGGAAATAATCAAATGATCTGGCGTTATCAGGGGTTTGATTTCTGCAAGCAGAGTTGCCATGGCTTGCGGTTTTACAGCAAGGATAATGGTTTTGCATTTTAGGAGAACATCTTTGCTTCCTGAGGCGGTTTTGATGCCTGAGGCTGTGGTAAAAGCAGCGCAAGCCTCTGCAGAAACATCGGTTGCAAGGCAATCGGCGGCATTGGCAAGGCCAGCATCTTTCCAGCCAACTGCCAGAGCGGTAGCCATTTTTCCCGCACCTAAAAATCCTATTCCCATGATTCAACTCTCCAGCACTTGGGTGAAAACCAAAGAATCATTGTATTTCTTTCCAGCCTTTTACGCAATGAAGCTGGAATTGGTTCCTTTAAAACCTTATAACAGGGTAGCTGAACATTCTTTTTTATGGTCATAGGAGGCTTGCGATGGCAAGTGCAGACAGTAATTCGATTTCGCAACGCAGTGGTTGGTCCAGTTTGTTGGATTTGACCCCATACCACTGGTTTGTGTTTATTATCTGCTGCCTGGCTTGGGATCTGGATTGCATGGATCAGCAGCTTTTTGTGCTCGCGCGAGTTCCAGCAGTGATGGAGCTTTATGGTAAGCCCGAAGGAATGGATGCCAACAAGATTTCGGATAATGTGAAACTTTACGCCACTTATTCCACTTCAATCTTTCTTGTAGGTTGGGCCATTGGTGGGTTGGGCTTTGGTGTGATGGGTGATCGCAGAGGCCGGGTTAAAACTTTGATGACCACCATTTTAATTTATTCTGTTTTTACAGGTTTAAGCTCATTCTCGGTTGGAATCTACGATTTCATGTTCTATCGGTTTTTAACGGGGATGGGGGTGGGTGGCGTATTTGGCGTCGCAGTTTCATTATTGGCGGAAACGGTACCGCCACACGCAAGGCCTTTTGCTCTTGGTTTGTTACAGGCTTCTAGCGTTTTTGGAAACTGTGCAGCAGCGCTAATTTCAATTTACCTGGGTAGCTTGCAACAAGCGAAGTTCTTCGAAGGGATGGTGTTCCTCGGTTTTAATGTAACACCTTGGAGGATCATGTTTATCATCGGGGTGATTCCTGCGATTCTTACGGTTTTAATTCAAGGGAGATTGAAAGAGCCTACCAAATGGCTCGAGGCCAAAGCTCGTGGAGTCAAGGCTGGATCGTTTGCAGAATTGTTTGGCCAGAAGCCTTGGGGCAAGCATGCCATGCTAGGGTTGCTGCTTGCTTTTGCTGGTGTGGTGGGCTTATGGGGCATAGGCTTTTTTGCAGTCGATCTTACGGGTACGGTTTTTACCAAGCAATTTGAAAAGGATGCCATCGAGCTTGGAAAAACAGGGGATGATATAAAATCCTATGTTGCAGGAAATCGTGCCTTTTGGGGAGGCATCACATCTTTAGTGCAAAATATGGGTGCATTCTTTGGAATTTATGGCTTTACTTGGATAACCAGCTATCTTGGTCGAAGAACTACCTTTGCACTTTTCTTCCTCTCTGCTGCATTAAGCACCGCAATGGTTTTCATGAAACTTACCGAGTTCTATCAAATATTCTGGATGGTTCCCATCATGGGCTTTTGTCAGTTGGCCCTTTTCGGGGGCTATGCGATTTACTTCCCCGAATTGTTCCCTACGAACTTGCGTAGTACCGGTATTTCTTTCTGCTATAACTTCGGAAGGCTAGTCGCAGCAGGCGGCCCCGTTGTTCTAGGCATGTTAACCACCATCGTATTTACCAGAGAAAAAGGTTTTGAAGAACCTTTCCGCTATGCCGGCTTTGCAATGTGCTCTGTCTTTTTACTTGGCTTGATCGCTTTGCCTTTCCTTCCGGAAACCAAGGGCAAACCACTGCCAGAGTAATAGAATAACTTCTTAGCATCTAACTTGGAGAAGATAAAATGTCTGTAGCTACACCGGATTGGGTTGCGCGCCATGATGCCAAACTTGTTGCCAGCGAGAATGGCAAATCCTGGATGCTTTTCTTTGGGGATGAACTTACCTATTTGATCTCCTTGATTCCCTCAAAGGGTAAGCATGGGGTAAAGATAATGCAAACCATCAATGGCAAACAATTGCCATGCGATAAAATATTTGATACCGCAGACGAAGCATGCCTTGGTGGATTGGATGTCTTCCGGGCAAAAGTTGGCTGGTAAACTTTTACTCATCCCCACCCGTAAATATTTTATTGGCTAGCGGATGTAAATCTGCTGGTGCTCGCATTAGTTACCTAATTCTGCGTTATTGCCTTTAAGCCCACCATTTTTTATTGAGCGGCGGATGTAAATCCGCTGGTGCTCGCCCTGCGCCTTTTCTTTTACTTTCTTTTTTACTTTTTCTTTCTTTTACTTTCTTTTACGTCCCCCAACTCCCAACCCTCTTCCCTCCGGGAAAAGGGCCCTTCGCTTCGCTAGCCCG
>CAJCCR010000321.1 GCA_903960945.1 uncultured Planctomycetaceae bacterium | reverse complement strand
GGATGGAGAAGGTAAAGGCAAAGAAGGCATGGGCAAGGATGGAGAAGGTAAAGGCAAAGAAGGCATGGGCAAGGATGGAGAAGGTAAAGGTAAAGGAGGCGTGGGCAAGGATGGAGAAGGTAAAGGAGGCATGGGCAAGGACGGAGAAGGTAAAGGTAAAGAAGGCATGGGCAAGGATGGAGAGGGCAAAGGTAAGGAAGGCATGGGCAAGGATGGAGAAGGCAAAGGTAAAGAAGGTGAAGGCAAAACTGGAAAGCCAAATGGCGGGGATAATCCCGGGCCAGGTGGAACCGATGATCGTAAGCCAAACGATGCTGCCGGGGTGGCAAATCCTAATGCGAAAACAGAATCTGAAGCTGCAAGCGAAGAGAATAAGCGCAAAGCTGTTCAGCTCCAGTTGGATAATTATAAGAAGAGGCTAAGTCCGGATGTGCTGAAGGATGCGAAAATGTCTCCTGAAGATTTGCAACGATTTTTAGATGAGAAGAAGCGCAGAATTGAAGCAGAGTTGGGGGTCAAAGAAAAAGATCCTGCAGCCCAGTCTACAGGGAAGGGGCCTAGTTTGGGTGGTCGCAGATATGAGTCAAATGGCGGCGAGAAAAACGATTCGAAAGCCCCTAATTTGGCAAAACCACCAGCACTTTATCGCGAAGCCTATAAAGAATTCACCAAGAAGTTAGCTGAACCTGAATAATTGCGGTTCAAACTCTGATTTTTATTCTAGAATTGCCAGCAATTCATGGAAAAGTCTCATGTTTTGCTCTATCCTTGTAGTATGGCATTTCCACAACGATATCTGGTCCGCTTTCATCCCAAGCATACTCCGCATGTCTTTACGGATATTTTGGTTATTGGTGGTGGTATTGCTGGTTTAAGGTCAGCTTTATCGGTGCCAGATGATCTTCGTACCCTCGTTGTCACCAAAGATAAAATAGCTCAAAGCAACTCAAGTTATGCCCAAGGGGGTATCGCAGGAGTTCTTTCGCCCGAAGATCGATTTGAAAACCATGTGGAAGATACCATTGTTGCAGGCGCTGGGCTTTGCGATCGTTCGATTGTTGAAATGGTGATTCGCGAAGCTCCTGGGCAAATCAATAACCTCGTTAGCATTGGGACTAAGTTTGATTTGGATGAGGGCCATATTGCATTGGGTAAAGAAGGTGGCCACAGCCATCACCGAATTGTTCATGCCTTGGGAGATGCTACCGGTCATGAGGTGATGAGGGCGATTATTGATAGGGTTCGAGAAGCCAAGAATGTTGAAATTTGGGAGAAGACTTTTACCCTTGATCTTATCACGCACGAAGGCCGTTGTGTTGGGGCGTTGGTACACAGGCACCGCAGGGGTAAGCTGCTAGTCTGGGCTAAGCAGATCATTATCGCGAGTGGTGGCGTGGGGATGGTTTATCGTGAAACTACGAACCCACCGGTTGCAACGGGTGATGGCATGGCTGCTGCCTACCGGGCAGGTGCAAAGTTGCGCGACATGGAGTTCATGCAGTTTCATCCCACTGTTCTTTATGTTGCCGGTTCAAGCAGGTTTTTAATCAGTGAAGCGGTTCGTGGAGAAGGTGCTTATCTGTTGGATAAGAATGGGCATCGATTCATGCTCGATGAAGATCCTCGAGGCGAGCTGGCGCCCCGAGATGTGGTTGCGCAAGCGATTGTTCGGACTATGGATAAAACCCAGCATCCCAATGTGTATCTGGATCTTTCCCACATTGATCCTGAAAAAGTAATGATGCGATTTCCTGGAATTGCCAAAGTCTGCATGAACTTTGGTTTAGATATTCGGACTGATCGCATTCCAGTTCGGCCCGGTGCGCATTACATGGTGGGTGGAATCGAAGTCGATGCATTGGGCAAAACTAATATTCCAGGTCTTTGGGGCGCAGGGGAAGTAACCTCGAGTGGATTGCATGGAGCGAATAGGTTGGCATCGAACAGCCTTTTAGAGGGATTGGTTTACGGGAAGTTATGTGCCGATGGCGCGGTTAGTGAAGCAAGAAAAATGTCGGATCGATTTGAAGTGCCCCCGATTAAGTTGAACATCAAGCCTGATAATGAAGGCGAGCTTGATATCTCGGATGTTACTAATTCGCTGCGAAGTTTGATGGTCCGGTACATGGGAATAGTTCGGAATGAAGAGGGGTTGGCAGAGGCGGAGCGCACGGTGGGATTTTGGTGCAGGTATGCGTTGCGCAGGGAATTTCAGACCCGGGAGGGTTGGGAGTTGGCAAATCTGCTAACGGTTGCCCGCCTTATGATTTTTTCTGCAGGGCAAAGAACTGAATCGCGAGGTACGCATTTCAGGCTGGATTATCCGAAAAAAGATGATGTAAACTGGCTCAGACACCTTGTTTGCCCGCCAACTTTTGTTGAATCTAGGCTTCCTCATGGTTAGGTTTATGCAGGCAAGTCGCCCATTCAGGCAGGCAAACTTGCTTTTCCTGTAGTGGACAGACTTATACCCTCTTGGTTTAATGTCTTATTGTTGTTTTTCGGGCCCTTGTTCCCGATTCTGTTTTTCTTCTTTTGTGGGATGGCTTTACGATGACGCGCGTCTTTATTTACGACACTACTTTGCGCGATGGCAGCCAAGGTGAAGGGGTTAATTTCTCCTTACAGGATAAATTGCACATCACCAAAAAGCTTGACGAGCTGGGCGTAGACTTTATTGAAGGTGGATACCCTTTATCCAACCCCAAAGACTTTGAATACTTTAGGGAAGTTCGCAAGCTTAATCTCAAACACTCAAAGGTTTCTGCTTTTGGAATGACTCGCAGAAAAGGCGTGCTTCCTGCCAACGATACCTGCATTAAGGCTTTGTTGGATGCTGAGACTTCGCTTATCACAATCGTTGGTAAAACTTGGGATCTGCATGTAATCGAAATTCTAGGCACCACGCTTGAAGAAAATCTCGCGATGATTTCTGATTCCATCCGCTATTGCAAGGATCAGGGGCGTGAGGTCTTTTACGATGCAGAGCATTTCTTTGATGGGTTCAAAAATAACCCCGATTATGCCATCAAGACTCTTCAGGCTGCTGAAGCGGCTGGCGCAACAGTTCTCATCCTTTGCGATACCAATGGTGGAACCTTGCCCGAGGAAATCGCCTCGGGGGTTGCTACCGTTCGTGCTGCGTTAAAGCCTCAGACCCAAGTTGGGATTCATTGTCATAATGATTGTGAGCTCGGCGTTGCCAACACTCTTGCTGCGGTTGCCAAGGGCGCAACTCAAGTTCAAGGCACGATCAACGGGATTGGCGAAAGATGTGGTAATGCTGATCTTATCAGTGTTTTGGGTAACCTTGCGCTCAAGCAGAATTACAAGGTATTGGCAGAGGGCAGTTTGAAGCATCTTACCGAGTTATCTAGGTATGTGTATGAAACTGCAAACATGAATTTTCGAAATGGTCAGCCCTTTGTGGGCGCCAGTGCTTTTGCCCATAAGGGTGGCATGCATACCCATGCGGTCGCCAAGGTGTCTCGTAGTTACGAACATATCGATCCAGCGATCGTGGGGAATCAAAGGCGAATTCTTGTAAGCGAGCTTTCAGGAATATCCACCATTCTCAGCAAAACCTCGAAGTTTGATTTCACTAACGATCGAGCCTTGATGACTAAGATTCTTAACCAAGTTCAAGATCTTGAGAATGCTGGTTATGAATTTGAAGCAGCGGAAGCATCGTTTGAAATACTGGTGCGTAAGGCTGCGGGAATGTATGAGCCCTTGTTTGAAAGGCTTTCTTATCGCGTGAATATTGAAATGACTAAAGATGGGTTGCCCGCAACGGAGGCCACGGTGAAAATTCGCCATGGTGCTTCAGAGGCCCACACCGTAAGCGAAGGCGATGGCCCTGTTAACGCATTAGATGGCGCACTAAGGAAAGCCCTTCTTCCTTTGTTTCCCAATCTTTCGGATCTTCATCTTGCAGATTATAAGGTGCGTGTGGTGAATGCCCGTGCTGGAACTGCTGCAAGAGTTCGAGTTATTATTGAATCGCATGATAAGCGCGATGTATGGTCTACTGTTGGAGTTAGTGAAAATATTGTGGAAGCCTCGTGGCTGGCCTTGGTAGATAGTATCGAGTACAAGTTGATCAAGGATCGCGAGCAAGCCGAAGCAAAGTAGGTGTGCAGTTCTCCTGTTACTTTTTCGAAATCCATGGTTTCAAAGGGATAGTTTAAATGTCGAGTGAATTGCCCAAGCAGTATGAGCCCCAGCAAGCGAAGCAGGATTGTCTGAAGTTCTGGGAAGACAACAAGTTTTTTTATGCCAACCCCGATGCCAAGGGCGAGCCTTATTGCATTGTGATACCTCCGCCAAATGTTACCGGGGCTCTTCATTTGGGCCATGCGCTTAACAGCACCCTGCAGGATATTCTTGCCCGTTGGCGCAGAATGCAGGGATTTAATGTTCTGTGGATGCCCGGAACTGATCATGCTGGTATTGCAACCCAGGCTGTTGTTGAACGAAGGGTCAAGGAAGAAGATGGTAAGACTAGGCATGAGCTTGGCAGAGAAAAACTCGTCAATCGAATTTGGGAATGGAAAGATCAATACGAGAAACGCATTCTAGGTCAGTTGCGCGAAATCGGTGCCAGTTGCGATTGGGAACGAACCCGTTTTACCCTCGATCCTATTTGCGCTCGTGCGGTGCGCTCCACCTTTTTTCAGATGTTCAAGCAAAACTTTATCTACAGGGGTAAAAGGCTTGTCAACTGGGATACACACTTGCAGACTTCCGTCGCCGATGATGAAACTTTTACCGAAACCGTCAAAGGTGGGTTCTGGACTTTTCGCTACCCTGTTTCTGGCTCGGATGAATTTATCCGATTTTCCACCACTCGCCCTGAAACAATTTTGGGCGATGTTGCTGTTGCTGTTCACCCTTCTGATGAACGTTACACCCACCTTGTAGGAAAAAAGGTTTTGATCCCACTTGCTGGGCGTGAAATACCCATCATCGCAGATGGCATTCTTGTAAAGAAAGAGTTTGGCACGGGCGCTGTTAAGGTTACTACTGCTCATGATCGAAATGACTACGCCTGTGGCTTAAGGCATAACCTGCCCATGATTAACATCCTCGCAAATGATGGAACCATCAAGGATGGTTTTGGCGTTTATTCTGGTCTGGATCGATACGAAGCCAGGAAGCGTGTCACCGAAGATATGGAAAAGCTAGGGTTCTTCGAAGGCAGGGAAGACCGCGATATCGAGTTGGCGCACAGCGACCGTAGCAAGACTCCCATCGAGCCATTTCTTTCTGACCAATGGTTTGTAAAGATGGATCACCTTGCGCAGATTGCAATTGATGCGGTGAAAGATGATAAGGTTAAATTTACTCCCGAACGCTATGCCGATACCTATCTTGATTGGCTGGGCGAAAAGCGCGATTGGTGTATCAGTAGGCAGCTTTGGTGGGGGCATCGAATCCCAATCTGGTACGCAAAGTGCGACGAAGCCGATTTAAAGAAGGCCTTTGCCAACCGGGATGATGTTTGCTGGATTTGGGATCACGAAAACAGCCAATGGCTTGTTTGCGCATTGACTGATATTCCGGAAGATGCTTTGGGCGGGGATCTCAAAATTGTTCAGGATGGTGATGTTCTTGACACTTGGTTCAGTTCCGCATTGTGGCCACATTCTACTTTAGGCTGGCCCGAGCAAACCAAAGAACTTGCAAAGTATTACCCCACCAGCGTTCTTGTAACCAGCAGAGATATCATCACGCTTTGGGTTGCTCGCATGGTGATGACCGGGTTATTCAATACAGGCAAGATTCCCTTTCATAAGGTCTACATTCATCCCAAAATCCTCGATGGTTTTGGCGAAACAATGAGTAAGAGTAAAGGCAATGGTATCGATCCGCTTGATATCATTTCCCGGTATGGTGCCGATGCCTTGAGGTATCAGATGGCGCACCTTGCAACTGAAACGCAGGATAGCAGAATGCCCGTGGGCAACATCTGCCCTCATTGCGAAACTTTGGTAACGGTGAAGCAAGAGCATATGTATATGCGGACCAAGAAAATCACTTGCCCGAGTTGTAAGAAAACCTTCAGGCCAGGTGGGCCTTGGCCTACGCCTGATCCAGAATTACCCACAGCTACTCAGGGATCTGAACGCTTCGAGCAAGGTCGTAATTTCGCAACCAAGCTTTGGAATGCAGCACGCTTTCTATTCATGAACCTTGAAGGTTATCAGCCTGCGCCGGTTGATCTTGCTTCCCTTCCTTTGGAAGATCAATGGTTGCTAAGCAGGTTGCAGCGAACCACCGAAGAACTAACCAACCATCTTGAATCATTTCGCTTTAGTGAATCTATTCGAACTTTGTATGAATTCATTTGGACAGAGTTCTGTGATTGGTATGTCGAGATGAGCAAGGGCAGGCTTAAAGATGAATCCAAGCCTGTTGCTCAACGAGTTCTCGCAGGAGTATTGGATGCAATCTTGCGTTTGATTCACCCCTTCATGCCATTTCTTGCTGAAACGATTTGGAAGGCGCTCGGAGAAGTTGCGCCTTTGCGTGGTCTGCCTGTGCCTGAGAAAGCGGAAATAAGCGTGGTTATTGCCGCATGGCCAAATTATCCCAAAGCTTGGCATCAACCCGCAATTGAAGCTCGAATTGCGCGTATGCAGGAATTGGTTCGAGCCATCAGGGATGTACGAAATCGTTACCTTCTTGATGTTAAAAAGATGCTAGATATTAAGGTGCGATGCTCAGATGCAATTGCTTCCGATCTTAAGTCTTTAAAGCCATTTTTAGCACACCTAGGCGGTGTTGGTGAATTAGAGTGCGGGCCCCAAGTCACTCGCCCTTCGCAATCTGCATCTCATGTGCACCCAGATTTCGAAGCTTATATCAGTCTTGCTGGCTTGATTGATGTAAATGCTGAGATTGCTCGCCTTGAAAAAATGATGGCGGAAAAGCAAAAGCAGATTCAAGCCATCGAGTCAAAGCTTTCTAATGAAAGCTTTGTTCAACGAGCCCCTGTTGAGGTTGTTGCGCAGCAAAGGGAAACCCAGGCAGACTTGGTTTCTCAAGTTAAATTGCTTGCTGAAAATATGGTTTCTTTGAAACAGGGTACCTAGCAAAACCTACCTTTACAAAGGTCTTTTTGCTTGCTCTATTCTGGATTAATGGCCATAATTATGTACCAGATAGGTGTACCCCACGATGCAATTGATTGCTTTTTTAATCACTCTCAATTTTAACCTTACTCCAGATTTTGATCGGGAGATAAAACCGTTTGTAGTCCGCTCCTGCGTAAGTTGCCATAACGCTGAAAGTAAGCGTGGTGGATTTCGCATGGATAGCGCCCGAGCGATTCTTAAAGGCGGAAATAGTGGCCCTGCGGTGCTACCTGGTAAGAGTAGTGATAGCCTTATCATTCATGCCGTGACAGGCAAAGAAAATGTCGAGCAGATGCCTCCCAAAGGGGCAAAACTTTCCAAGGATGAAATCTCACTGCTCCGTAGTTGGATTGATTCCGGTGCAAAGCTTCCAGCTTCCGAAGCCCTCGCAGTCGAGGATGTTCGCAAAACCACGCACTGGTCCTTTTTGCCTATAACCAAACCATCGCTTCCCATCGTTGCTGATAAAGACTGGTGCAAAAACCCCATCGACTATTTTATCATGAGTAGGCTTGCTAAAGATAAGATGACTCCATCGGTGCAAGCTGATCGCTCCACCCTTATTCGCAGGGTTTCTTTAGATCTTACTGGAATACCCCCTACGCCCTTAGAAGTCGAAAACTTCCTCAATGATAAATCCCCCAATGCATACGAGAAGGTGGTAAACCGGTTGCTGGATTCTCCGCAATATGGCGAACGATGGGGCAGGCTTTGGCTAGATCAGGCACGCTATGCGGATTCAAATGGCTACAGCATCGATGGCCCACGATCGATCTGGAAATATCGGGATTGGGTTATCTCTGCCTTGAATTCGGATATGCCGTTTGATCGTTTTTCGACCCTGCAACTTGCGGGTGATTTAGTTTCAGGAGCAACTTTGGATGATAAAGTTGCAACGGGTTTTCACCGTAATACCTCGATCAACCAAGAAGGTGGAATCGACAAGGAGCAATTTCGGGTCGAATCGGTTGTGGATCGGGTGAACACTACAGGCACCGTTTGGCTGGGCTTAACGGTTGGCTGTTGCCAGTGTCATGATCATAAGTTTGATCCCTTATCGCAGAAAGAATATTATCAGTTCTTCGCATTCTTCAACACCGTGGATGAACCAAACTTAGAGTTGGCCCCAACGGATGAGATAAAAAAACGAGACAAGTTAAAGCTTCATTTGAAAAAGCTTGAAGCTTCTCAAAAGCAGTTGGATCCTTTGACCCCTGCTAAGATTACAACCCTTGAATTGAAGATACAATCCAAAGATCGAGAGTTTCTTCCCCCTCTGATTAATGAAATTCTTGGCATTGCACCGAATGGCAGAACTCCTTCCCAAGAACGCAATATCGATGCTTATTTCAGGCAGGTGGATAGGATGCGCCACATTGTTGGAATAGTCTTTGCACCCAATGCCATCGCAGCGTTAACCCAAGGAATTATTAACGATAGGCGAGCGACTTTAGATGCCGAAATTTATAAGACCAAAGAAGAAATACCTGAAATTGATTCGACTCTTGTAGTTCAAGAAATGGCCAAGCCAAGATCAACGAATATACATCTCGGAGGTGAGTTTACCCGCAAGGGAGCGCCGGTTGATTCGGGCGTTCCTCAAGTTTTGCATGCGCTTCGTAGCCCTAAACCCAACCGGATGGATTTTTCGAATTGGCTATTCGACAAGGATAATCCTCTTACATCTCGGGTGACGGTCAACAGGTTCTGGCAGGTATTCTTTGGAGTGGGTATTGTTGAAACTGAAAATGATTTCGGCACCCAGGGCTCCTTGCCTACTCACCCAGAATTACTTGATTGGCTGGCTACAGAATTTAGAAATCAAGGATGGAGCATGAAATCGATGCACCGCTTGATGGTGACTTCTGCAACGTACATGCAAGCTTCGAAAAGCAGGCCCGAATACGAAAAGATTGATGCGCGAAATCGATTGCTCTATCGCCAAAATCGCATTCGTCTTGATGCTGAACTTGTTCGCGATGTGGGTTTGGCTTCTTCGGGGTTGTTATATACCAAGATAGGTGGAGCCAGTGTTTTTCCACCTCAGGCTGAAGGTGTTTACAGTTTCACTCAAGTGCCTAAAAATTGGAAACCAAACAGCGGGTCTAACCGTTATCGCAGGGGAATGTACACTTATTTCTGGCGTTCTGCTCCGCACCCTAATCTGGTTGTTTTTGATGCGCCTGATGCTGTTTCTTCGTGCACCCGCAGAAACCGTTCCAACACTCCTCTTCAGGCATTGACCCTTCTTAATGATGAAGCTCATGTCGAGTTTGCAAAGGAACTAGGCAACCGGCTTGCATCTTATTCCGCTTCGGATATAGAACGCATCAATCAAGCCTTCTTGATTTGTTTGGCAAGACTGCCCAAGCCTTCTGAAATTGAAGTTGTAGTGCGCTTGCTTCAACAAAATGGTTCTGCAATCTCTACGAATTCAGATTGGTTCTTGGTGGCCCGAGCTTTGCTAAACCTCGATGAATTTATTACACGGGAATAATCTTATGCCAGATCATAATCCTCTTTTAGATCAAACCCGGAGGCACTTCTTCAAGGATTGTGCCATCGGCCTAGGCGGCATTGCACTATCTGAGATGCTCAACAGTTCTAATGCCCAAGCTTCTTCCATCGGGGGTTTGCACCATAAGCCTAAGGCCAAGAATGTTATTTTTCTTTTCATGGCGGGTGGCCCTAGTCAGTTAGATCTCTTTGACGAAAAGCCCGAATTGACTCGCTGGCATGCCAAGCCTATCCCTCAAGAATTTATCAAGGGTAAACGCTTCGCCTTCATGGATTCTTTTTCCAAGGAGACTCCGAAGCTTCTTGCGACCCCGAGGAAGTTCAAAAAGTATGGTCAAAGTGGCGCATCTATCTCCGAACTTTTTCCCTCTCTTGGTACCGTTGCTGATGACATAACCATCGTGCGTTCAATGGCCACCAATGTTTTCAACCATGCCCCTGCAAAAGTGTTTATGAATTCGGGTTCCGCCCAATTTGGCAGACCCAGCATGGGTTCGTGGGTGACTTATGGTATCGGTAGCGAATCGCAAAACTTGCCTGGCTTTGTGGTTCTTCAATCCGGACCAAGAGGGCCAAGAGGCGGCTCTGCATGTTGGGCCAGCGGGTTCTTGCCCACCTCTTTTCAAGGTGTTCCCCTGCGTGGTTCAGGCGAGCCAATTCTTAACCTTTTAACTCCTAAAGGTATTACGGAAAAGGATCAACGCAATGTTATTGATGCAGTAAGGGATTTGAATTCAGTCCGGCTTCTTGATTCTGGCGACCCCGAAATCGCAAGTAGGATTGCATCGTATGAAATGGCACATAGGATGCAATCGAGCGCTCCAGAGTTGATTGATCTTTCCAAGGAAGATCAGCGCACGCTAGATCTTTATGGCTCCAATGTTTCTAAACCTTCTTTTGCCAGAAACTGCCTGCTTGCGCGCAGATTGGTGGAAAGAGGCACTCGCTTTGTTCAGCTTTACCATACCGATTGGGATCATCATGGTGGCGGTGATGCGAATTTGGAAACTGGGATTGAAAAGGTTTGTACGGATGTGGATCGACCGTGCGCAGCATTGATCACCGATTTAAAACAGCGGGGTTTGCTGGACGATACCTTGGTGATTTGGGGCGGAGAGTTTGGTAGAACCCCGATGGCTGAATTACGTGAAACCACGGGTAGAAATCATCATATCGATGCTTTTTCGATGTGGCTTGCGGGCGGAGGCATCAAGCCTGGTGCGCACTTCGGGAAGACAGATGATTTTGGCTTTTCGCCTGTTGAAGACCGGGTGCATGTTCATGACCTTCATGCAACCATTTTGCATTTGCTTGGAATCGATCACTTGAAATTAACATATAAGTTTCAGGGTAGAAATTTTCGCCTAACAGATGTTCATGGCGAAGTGGTTCAGAAGTTACTTGCTTGAAAATTAAGGATTTAATGACAAATAAACTCAATACTTTTGTTCAGGTTGATCCAGGGCACTTTCATTCAGCTCTTGTTTTGAAAGAATCTTTGGATGGGGTTTCTTCAACCATTCATGTTTATTCTGAGTTAGACCAATTGCTACTTAATCATTTGACTCTGGTATCAGGGTTTAACCAGAGGGCGGATAACCCTAGCAATTGGAAATTAGAAGTTCATACTGGCCCAGATTCCGTTGATCGGATGATCAAAGAAAAAATGGGCGAGGCGGTTATCATTGCGGGCCATAATCGGAGTAAGATTAAAACTATTCTTGCATGTCTGGAAAACGGTTTTCATGTGCTTGCGGATAAACCCTGGGTCATTGAGGCGGTAGATTTTCCGATTTTAGAGAAAGCCTTGAAGGTTGCGCAGGAAAAAAATCTGGTCGTGATGGACATCATGACTGAAAGATGCGAAGTGGTCTCCTTGCTGCAAAGGGAATTAAGCAATTCTCTTGAAATCATGGGGCCCTTTTTAAAGACCGGTAGGCCAGCTCTCTCGCTTCGCAGTAGCCATTCTTTATGCAAAAAAGTTAACGGCTTGCAGTTGAGAAGGCCAGTTTCTTTCTTTGATATTGCAGAGCAGGGTGAGGGGCTTACAGATGTCGGGATTCATCTAGTGGATCTTTCCATGTGGCTGTTATTTCCCGATAAGGGCATATGTCATAAAAATGATATCCGCATTAAAAGTGCGACACGCTGGCCAACGATTCTTGACTTATCGCAGTTTCAGGCTGCAACCGGGCAGGAGAAATACCCTTCCAGCCTTGATGATTATGTTGAAGGGGATTGCCTAACTTATTTTGGAAACAACACGGTTGATTATGAAATTCATGGTCTCACCATTCATGTGGACACTCGGTGGGATTTCATGGCGGGGCCCGATGGGCTTGATACCTATAGTGCAATCACTCGAGGGGAAAAAGCTAGGATTGAACTCAGGCAAAACGAAGCGACGAATTTTGAATCGGAGATATTTGTAAAGCCTGTGTCTCATTCCATGGATCAATTGCAGCTTTTGCTTGAAGCTAAGGTGAGGGATCTTTCTGAACAATATGAAGGACTGGGATTGGTCCGGCATGAAGGGGAATTCCAATTGAGTATTCCCAAGAAGTTGAGAACAGGCCATGAATCGCACTTTGGCATGATAACAAGGCGGTTTTTGAGTCATTTACGCAAAGAATCACCGATTCCATCATGGGAATTTGCTAACCATCTTTCCCGCTATTTCATCACCGTAGAAGGGGTAAAAATATCCCGCGGAGCGGTTTAACTCACGCTTAACAGGCATCACCCTTACAATCGGTTCTGCCTGTAAACTTTGCCTGTTTGATTTTCTCGCCTTCATTGTTCGATTTGAACAATATACCTTTTTTAAACCTTTCAAATTCAAGCCACTTCTTATGGCTGGCTCTTTGCTTTACCGATTGATTATTTAGTAATGCTTTTGTTTCACACAAATGTTGTTCAGTATTGTTCAACGAATTGGAAACGAACCGTATACCCATGGATAATCTAAAACAACTGCTTATTAAGTATTTCAAGGAATTGCCCGAAGAGCGTCAGCAATGGCTGCCTCGAGTGATGGAGGTTTCCGGGGTGGAGCAAAAAGAGCTCACTCATCTACATGGAATGCTGATTGCGCATGGTTGGATCGAACAAAATAGCGGCTATGCGGACCAATTAGAAAGTGTAGAAAAGTTTGTGGGTTGTTACCGGATCACTTCGCTGGGTACGCGGGAAGTCCGTGGTTTTCAGGATTCATTGGAAGAGGCTTGATCCTTGGGCAATGGGTTTTTGGTAATCACCAGATCTTCTAGAGGAATGCCATCCACAAGATGGTTTTTTACAAAAGCGCCAATATTTGATTTATACATATTAGCGTACCAGATGCCTTCAGGGTAAACGGTAGCGATGGGCCCAGACTCGCACAGGCGTAAACATCCAACCT
>CAJCCR010000320.1 GCA_903960945.1 uncultured Planctomycetaceae bacterium | reverse complement strand
GAAGAGTTTGGTTTCGTAACTTCATTCATCACCAATTTGCTTCCAACGATAGCAGTGGGGGATATTCTTTATCGCACCTTGATGTCGTGGATCAGGCATGATTATCTGCCTTGGAATTTTTATGGCATGGCATCGATGGTGTTTTTAGGAAGCTTGCTGCCTGGGTATCTGATAATTTCGCGCAAGATATGGAGCGCATCAACCCTGCCTGATATGAAGGAGCTGGTTGCACAAGTAAAAGAACCGGGTGCTACCGAATTGATTCGCATTGCCCGCAAGAGGGCGGAAAATCTGGCCCATGAATTTGAGCTTTTACAAAAACAAGTCGTCGAGACCCGAAACACGCTCGCATCAGAATTGGATAGCCCATCGTTCGGGGAACGCGTAAAGCATTCCCCGAAGAAGTAAGCTTTCTATTTCGACTTTCCTTCGAGTTCATCAGCCACATTCGTGGCTTCATAAACTTTCCGAAGTGCTTCGATCATACCTTGTGAATGAACCGAAACAGCACGGCCTTGTTCTTCGGTGAAGGCGAAATCCAATACCAAGGATTGAATGTTGCCATCGAAGATAAGACCGACCACTTCAGCGTCTTTATTAACAACAGGGCTGCCTGAATTGCCCCCGATGATGTCTGCGGTGCAGACAAAATTGAGGGGAACTTTCATGTCGAGCTTGCCCTTTTTGTCGATCCATCGCTGAGGAAGATCGAAGGGGGATTTATTCATGTGCTCGGTAGATCGCTCGTAAAGGCCAGAGTAATAAGTTTCAGCAGGAACCTTTTTGCCGTTCTCTTCGTAACCTTTGACCGTGCCAAAAGCTAGCCTAAGGGTGAAGGTTGCATCTGGGTAGGTGCTGGTGCCTTCGAGTGCGAACTTGACCTTGGCGATTTCTGCATAGGCTTGGCGCTTGGGTTCTTCGACTTCGAGTTCCATGCGCTTGCGGATTTTTCGGGATTCAGCATCCACTGCAAGGGCAAGCAAAAGGATAGGGTCTTTCGATGCAGTGATAGCTTTAGTGCCTTCTTTGTAAAGCCTTTTGCGTTCGTTGACATCTTTTAACTTGGAACCAAGTACGAGTTCCGCAGCACGCTGCTGAGGCGACTTGCCCGCAAGCGAGGTTACCACGATGGGGTGCTTGTAGCCAAGAATCGAAGCCATGAAGGAAAGTCCGTCCGCAAGCTTCACGATTTCGTATTCATCGTAGATGGGTTCTTCGGAGAAGAGCTGAAGTTCCATGGATTCGAGTGCGCTATCTCGGAACTCGCGCAGGCGCTCTTGGTTTTTCTTGGGTTTTTCTTCAGCAGCCCGAACCAGAGTTCGAGCGATGCCAAAAATTTCACAATTAAAACCAGCAGCACCTTCTAAAACGGTGTAGGGCTTGATCAGTTCAGCACGAATCTTTTCAGATGCTGTTACTTTGTCCCATGCAGTTTTGGCATCTGCAAGCTTTGCATCCTTGGCAACAGCTTCTTTAAGCTTAAGTTCATACGCTTGCTTTCTTGCCATCAATTCTGGGTCAAGCAATCCACCCAAGCCACCAACTCTAGCCTTGCGACTATTCTGTACCCCAAAAAGAAACTCTTTGGCCTGCCTGGCGTTTTCTTCGCTTCTACCGCTAAATGCATTAAGAAGAACTTCCCAACGATTTAGCCTGTTGAGCAGGAATGGGTAGCCGATGTCTCTGAAATATTGAAGTTCGTCAACCGTATTAAGGCGATTAGTTTTGCCTGGATGCCCAGAAACGAATACTAGTTCGTCTTCCTTAGCGCCCGCTTTGCTCCATTTAAGGAAGTGTTCGATTTTTGCGGGTTTGTCGTTTTCATAAACCCTGAAGAAAGCCATATCGAGGTCGAAGCGGGGGTATTCGAAATTATCTGGGTCGCCACCAAAGAAAGCGATTTGTTGTTCGGGGGCGAAAACTAGCCGAACATCGGTGTATTTCTTGAATCGATAAAGATGGTAGGCACCACCTTGGTAAAGCGTGACAACATCGCTTCGAAGGCTGGTTTTATCGAGTGATTCTTTTTCGATTTCTGAGATAACTGCTCTGCGTGCAGCAAAAGAATCTTCAGCTTTAGCTCCAGCCTTGGAAGAGGCATTTACCCTTTCAGTAACGTCTTCAATGCTCATGAGAACATTAAGTTCCATGGCTTCGCATTTTGATTCTTCGGCATAAGTCTTGGCATGAAAACCATCACGGTAATAATTGTGATCCTTGGTGCCCATTTTTTGCAATGCATCCGCAGCAACATGGTGGTTGGTCATCACCAATCCATTTGCAGAAACAAAAGAACCTGAGCCACCGCTGTTAAATCGAACAGAGGATTTTTGCAAATGATTGAGCCAGGCATCTGTGGGCTCGAAATTATACTTTGCTTTGAGGTGGGCCTTGGGCGGGTTGGTGAATAACCACATTCCTTCATCGCCCAAAAGAGGGGAAAAGTTTGCCATTAGAATTGTAAGGGCAGCTAAAGCTGACCATCTCCATAAGTAGTGAATCATAAAAGCTCCATGTAAATTAAAGATATTGTTGTTATGTTATGAGGCAGGCTTCTCTTTGAAAAGCCAGCCCGCACCCGCAAATCCCAATAGTAAGGTTAGCACGCCAAACCAAAGAATGGCAGGAAGAATGCTTCCCGGAATTTTTAGCTCTGCCCCGACAGGAAGTTTTTCAGGCAACCTTAATAGCTTGGCATTGGATTGGAAAAGGGCAGGAGCAAAATATTCTCTTCCCATGATTCTTTGAGCTATAGGCCCCAGAAACTCTTCTTTATCTATTAAGATTTCACGCTTGTCGGGGGTTTTTAGTTTGATACCTGCGGGGACTTTCACCCACTTTTGCAGCACTCCCTCTTCCCGACTTAATTCTGAAATTTCTTTCCCAAACGCGATCACATCAGCATCCTTGGCACTTGCACCCAGTTTGAACCTCGCAGCATCTTTGCCCAATTCGTCTAGGGTTGCTTCTCGAGTGACAGGAATGGTCGAATACTGCCAGCGGGCAATATCCTTGGGAAGCGTATCGCTGAAAGCGAAGAACGCAAGAATTACACCCGCAAGAGATCCGCCAGCAATGTAGCCCGAAGCGAGTAAAACCCCAGGGTTGGTTTCAGATTTTTGAATTGCTTCGATCTCAGCTTTGGCCTGTGCTTCCGGATCATCGGAATCGATTGCAACAGTGCTTTGTCTTGCAAGCCATGCATCTACGCACCAGCGCACAATCCCGCCCATAAAGATCGGGACAGAATACTGGATGGGTACATAAACACCTACTGCAAAAGCGAGCGCGGATACGCCACATAGCTCTAGCATGAAGGCAATCATCGAGCCTATTGCAACCATGGTCCAGTTTAAATCGCGTTTAAGCACACCATTAATGATAATGCCCATGACCTGGGTTTTAGGGGCTTCAAATTCGCGGTTCACTCGTGTGCCATCATCCCGCTCCGTTAATTTACCCATGATCGCAGGGTCTTTAAGAAAGGCAATTTTGCCTGTATCCGGTTCGATAAGAAAAGGCCCGCCTTTAAGCGATGCAATCTCAGGCCTTGGTTTGTAATTGGTTGCAGCATCAGCAAGAGTCAGAATATCGTTTCTGGAATCGTAAAGCTTATAGGTTTTGCCTGCATGATCTTCTGATTCCATTAGGCGATCAATTTCAGTTTTGTTGAGTGCGAGAGTGGGCAGGTATTCTGGCTTTGCAGAGTATATCGTGCCTGCCTGATTGAAGGTAATTAAAGTACCACCAATTACCAAAGCGGAAACCAACGCCCCTATCAGAATTGCGTACTGTGCATATTTGGGTGTGCAACCAAGAAGGAATCCGGTCTTAAGTGATTGGGCAGTGGTGCCACCGTTAGATGCTGCAACACAAACCACTGCAGCGATTGAAAGTGCGAGGACTCTTTCGCGTGAGCTTGTCCAGCCTAAGGCGAGAAAAATCAAGCAGGTGAGCATGAGTGTTGCAACCGTCATGCCGGAAATGGGATTGGAAGAAGATCCAATTTCGCCTGTAAGCCTAGAAGAAACAGTGACAAACAGAAATCCAAATAAGACGACAAGCACCGCACCTGAAATCGCACTTACCGTATTCACCTGACTGGTAAGAAACAATGTAAGTAATACGATCAGGCCCATGCAGCCGCCAAGCACTACAAGCATGGACATATCATTTTCGGTTCTTAACTTAGTGGTCTCTGTGTTGCCGGATTTAAGCGAGGAAAGGCCTGAACCAATGGATCGAAAAATCATGGGAAGAGTGCGAAACATACTAAGAATGCCCGCGGTTGCAACACACCCAGCACCGATAAAAAGCAGATAGCTATTTCGGATTTCGCCCAGGCTCATATCACGAATAGGTTTGGTACCCGGAGCAATTGCAGTCGGTGAGTTTTCACCAATGAAAAAGATCAAAGGGATTAAGATCATGTAACCCAAGAGGGCGCCCGCCATCATGACTGCACTGGTGCGCAAGCCGATGATGTAGCCAACGCCTAGAAGTTCGGTAGCCATTTCGCTTGCGAAAACTGCAGCTTTGTTGATGAAAGTAAAAGGGATTTTTGCAGAAACAGCGAGTAGGCTCATGCCTTCGGTGACAAACTTATGTACGAAGGCGATTCCAAAACCGAGAAAAACTGTTGCACCCGTCGTGCCGCCTTTTTCGCCCGAAATAAGAACCTGCGCACAAGCGGTACCTTCAGGGTAAAGAAGAGTGCCCGGCTGCCCAGGTTTGCCATGCAGTTTTACAATGAAAGCTCTGCGTAAGGGGATCATGGCAAGAATGCCTAGCAAGCCTCCCAAAACAGAAACGACCATAACCCGTTGGATATCCATGTTGAAGCCAAGTAATAAAAGTGCAGGCATGGTAACGCCTACGCCAAAGGCGATGGATTCGCCAGCCGACCCTGCAGTTTGCACGATGTTATTTTCGAGAATGGAAGCTTGGCGCATTTTAAACAGTTTGGAAAGTGCTCTAAATAGGGTGATAGCCAAAACGGAAACCGGAATGGAAGCAGAAACCGTCATGCCTACTTTGAGAACCAGATAAAGAGAAGAGGCGCTAAAAACCAGCCCAAGCAAAGTACCTGCGATCACCGCCTGCCATGTGAATTCAGGCATGGTAGTATCTTCAGGCACAAACGGTTTATAAGATTCTTGCGGTGTTTCAGATGACATTACCCAATTACTCCAAACTAAATGAAACAATGATATTGCATAGCTTGCGAAGAACCAGCGTTCTTTGCAAGAACAATTGAGCTTAATGGGATTAAAACCTTTTCAGCAACGGCCCTTAGCTCTTTATTCAGCCTGATAAAGCCTTGGCATGATAGTGGAAAATTATCCCCAGTCGACTTTCTATTTCCTGGGAATCAAAAGTTTTCATAATGCTGCATATTTTAATGATGAGTATTCTAATAATGTAGGAGAATCAAAACAATCGTTTTTACACATGGGAATTATTATGCGGATTGTTTCTTTATTACCCAGCGCGACGGAAATAATCTGTTCATTAGGGTTTGCAGATTCCTTGGTGGGCGTTAGCCATGAGTGTGATTACCCTGCCGAAGTTTTAGAGTTGCCCAAGGTAACAACTTCGCTGATTCCTGAAGCTGCAAGCAGTAAAGAAATAGATGCACTGGTTCGCGAGAAGTTAAAAACCAGCAAAGCACTATACTCTTTAAACCAATCTGTTCTTGAAAAACTAAAACCCGATTTGATAATCACCCAGGCGCTGTGTGATGTTTGCGCAGTTGCAGAAGAAGAGGTGCGGGCAGTGGTGAGCAAGTTGCCTGGCACCCCTCAAGTTATTAATCTTGCACCCATGACTTTGGCGCAAGTGTTTGAATCCATGCTTCAAGTAGGGCGCGCCGTTGGTAAAGAAGAACACGCAAACTTCGTGGTTAAAGCACATCAAAAACGCGTTGACGAAGTTGTTTTGCGCTCAAAACAAATGGTAAAGAATCCTAGGTTAGTGTTTCTCGAATGGCTTGATCCACCTTTTTCTTCGGGGCATTGGACGCCTGAATTAATTGCAATGGCAGGTGGGACGGAACTATTAGGAAAGCAGGGCGTTCCTTCCCGCACACTAAGTTGGAGTGAAGTTGCAGAGGCCAAACCCGAAATGCTGTTCATTGCAGCGTGTGGCTTTAATGTGGAACGCACCATGCAGGATTTACCTGTGCTGGATAATGTGATGATGCAAAAAGAATTCGCATCTCTTAAACCGGAGAAGGTTTTTGTTGCGGATGGTTCGCAATACTTCAACCGGCCTGGGCCAAGATTGGTCGATAGCCTTGAAATTCTCGCTCATGCCATTGATCCGATCGTTCACCCGCTACCTACCTATTTGCAGCCCGCAACAAAAGTGAATTAATGAAACGGATGAAAACACTATTATCCTGGAGCAGCGGCAAAGATTGCGCTTGGGCACTTCATCAACTTCGGAAACAAAGTGAAATTGAAGTTGTCGGATTACTTACCAGTTTTTCTCGCAAGTCTGGCGCTGTTGCAATGCATGGCACGAGCAGGGGATTGGTGCAGGCGCAAGCCGATGCTGCGAACCTGCCTTTATGGGAAGTTGAGTTACCCTGGCCTTGCACCAACATTGAGTACGAAAAGTTGATGGGTGGGGCTTTTACGAAGGCCAGAGAATCGGGCATTACCCATTTGGCGTTTGGTGATTTGTTTTTAGAGGATGTCCGCAATTACAGAATCAAAACGTTGGAAGGAACTGGGTTAACACCTTTGTTCCCGATATGGT
>CAJCCR010000319.1 GCA_903960945.1 uncultured Planctomycetaceae bacterium | reverse complement strand
TTATTTCAACAAGATCGCCTGAACTCTGACTGCTTTGCCGGGCCGCTATTTTAGAATGGTTGACATCTCCTACTGAGGCACCCGCACCATACCTTGGCTTTTCAAGCGAAAATGCACTATGCACTGCCCGTAAGGCCTTCTCCGCATCCGCTTTGTCTACCAATACTGAAATCTTGATTTCACCCGTGGTGATCATCTTCATGCTGATTTTTTCAGACGCTAGCGCTGCAAACATTTTTTCTGCTATACCCGTGTTGGTTTTCATTCCTGTACCAACAATCGAAACCTTGCTTACCTGGGCATCATGAACCAACCTGGCACCCAATTCCTGAACCAAAGGTTGCAATGCTTCAAGCGTGGCGGTCAAGTCATGAGATGGGACTGTAAACCCAACATTAGCTTTCCCATTACTGCCAACGCTCTGGGCAATCATATCCACAACAATATTTCGGGCAGAAACGGCTTCGAATATCCGATGGCTTATTCCAGGCTGATCAGGCACACCTTCCAATGATATTCGAGCTTCATCCCGCACCAAAGCGGCGCCACATACAGGAATTTTTGTCATCCACTCGGTTTCGGGAACAATCCAAGTGCCTTCGCTATCACTGAAAGAAGATCGCACCTGCAATGGTACATCAAACTTTCTTGCAAATTCTATACTTCGCGAATGCATCACCCCTGCACCAGCGCTTGCAAGCTCCAGCATTTCATCATAGCTGATCGCTTCAATCTTTCGGGCATCAGGGACAACTCTTGGATCGGTGGTATAAACCCCATCCACATCGGTAAATATATCGCAGGCAACTTCCAATTTTGGGCCCGAGGGATCATGCTTCATCACCGCAGCAAGTGCCACCGCAGTAGTGTCAGAGCCGCCTCGACCTAGGGTTGTAATATTATCATCTTCATCAATACCCTGAAAACCAGCAACGATGACTATATGGCCATCTTCCAAGGCTTTGCGCATTCTGGCTGTGGAAATACTTTTAATTCTCGCCTTGGTATGGGTGCTATCGGTGACGATTCCTACTTGGGCCCCGGTAAGGCTTATGGCTCGCTCACCCAAAGATTGGATCGCCATCGCCATCAATGAAATTGAAATCTGCTCGCCAGTGGATAAAAGCATATCCATTTCGCGAGCGGGCGGGGTTTCAGTAATTTCTTTAGCAAGGGCAATCAGCTCATCGGTGGTATCACCTCTAGCGCTAACGACAACGATAACTTGATTGCCTGCATGTTTTGCGCGAATGGCTTTGCGCGCTGCAGCCATCACTCTTTGAGCATTGGCAACACTCGAACCACCAAATTTCTGTACTACCAGACTCAATGGAATATCTCCGTAATTAAAGCAAAAGCCTTATTGTGTAAAATCTTAGTTGTAATGAGTGCGTTTGTCTAACAATCAATTCAATTTCTTGCTTTCAACTTCCTTGCAAGGGTAACACCCCTTGCCATTTCAAGAAACATCCAATGAATAATAACAACCATAGATCAGTGAAAGACTCTAACAGATAATGATTCAATTATTAGGCAAATTTCAATCATTCAGCAATAAAAAAACACCTCGAACACCAATGAAACATCAACCCAATCTGGGCATTCACACTACCATCGCCTAAAGGTGTGGGGATAGCAAGTATCTCTCATGCCCCAGCGCGACTTTAAATTGTAATAACACTATTCATTAAATTTTTTAGGATTTGATTTAGACTAACAGAAGAAGACACGATGGCTGGTTTCAAAAACTCTTACCCGTAAATTCATTAATCGCCTTGTGCAAAAACTATAAACCCAAAGAGCCCACTTGGAATTACACCTTTACTTTAAATCTTTAGGTTGATCAGCTCTTTATCATCGATCCGCATTGGGCTTTCCAGCGCATCCAATGATCTGCAAGCACCAAGCAAATCATCGCCTCACCCATCGGTACGAATCTAGGCAACAAACAAGGATCATGCCTGCCTTTGGTTAGTATCTCTGTTTCAGCGCCATGCTTGTCTACCGTTGGTTGTTTTTGGGGCAAACTACTAGTTGGCTTGATCGCGACCCTACAAATAATCGGCTGACCACTCGAAATACCACCTAGCATCCCGCCATGATTATTAGTTTTGGTTCCAACTTTGCTTGGAAGTTTTTCATCCGCAATAAAATGATCATTGCACTGACTGCCACGCATGCTAGCCACTTTAAACCCCGCACCATATTCGAAACCCAACACAGCAGGGAGAGATAATAACCCCTTGGCAATATCAGCCTTTAGTTTGTCAAATACCGGTTCGCCCAAGCCTGCAGGAACCCCAGTTGCTACCATCTCACATATTCCGCCAATCGAATCTCTTTCCAAACGCACCTGATCAATTAGGGCATACATTTTTTCTGCGATGACAGGGTCTGGGCAACGCACTGCATTACTTTCAACTTGTTCTAAAGTAATTGCAGAGGGGTCTGTGGGTTCAAAACGAATGTCACCAACCTGAGTTACATAACCTAAAACCCTAATACCTTGGGTCGCAAGTAATTTCCGAGCAATCGAACCAGCAGCCACCCTGCAAATAGTTTCACGCGCACTCGAACGACCGCCGCCTCGATAATCTCTTAATCCATACTTGGCATCAAAAGTGTAATCTGCATGGCCCGGTCTGTATTTATCCTTGATATCGCCATAATCATGGCTTCGCTGATCGTTGTTGCGGAATAAAATACCAATGGATGTACCATCAGTGACGCCTTCAAAAACCCCCGAGAGAATTTCTGGTAGATCATCTTCCTTACGTTGTGTGGTGATTTTTGACTGCCCAGGCTTTCGCCTTTGCAAATCCGGAATCAAATCTTCAATTCCGAGCGGTAGTCCGGGTGGACAACCATCAATGATTGCAACATACCCCGGGCCATGGCTTACGCCCGATGTTGTTACTCTGAACAGTTCTCCGAATGAGTTTCCTGGCATGATGGTAGTATAACCGAAAATGAGTACAATGTCCTAGGTTCCAAAGCCAAGTACCTTTTCAAGGCGGGGCAGCAATGAAGAATGTAGTGATTGTTCTTTTTATGCTGGTGAATTGTGCTTACAACCCGGCCCTATTACCTGCCCAGGCGGTTAAAGAAAGCGGCAGGTTTGGCATCCCACTTGATGAGGCTTCTTTCCCTCAAAACAGCCCCGAGAACCTGCGTAAATCATTATTAAATGCCCTTAATTCGGATAAAATCGAGTACATGCTGGCCCACCTAGCAGACCCATCGTTCATCGATAAAAATGTCCGCGAAGTGCATGAAGGCGACTTTGCCAAACAAGTTGCTGAAACCCGTGAAAAACTTAAAAAGGGCCTAAAATCTCCCCTAGAATCCCTTCTAAAAGAAGGAAAACTAAACTCCTCAGAAAAATCAGCTTCCCTTAAAGATCCTGCCCTAAAAGATTTCATCATCAGTATGAAACTCGAAAACAACAAATGGTACATGGAAAATAACAAAAAGTAAGACAGTTGAACTAACCTCAAAAGGATGATTAAATGGGTGATTCATGGATCGATTTAAGAAGTGACACCGTAACCAAGCCTTCACCAGAAATGCGCGCTGCAATGCATGCCGCTGAAGTGGGCGATGATGTATTTAAAGAAGATCCAACGGTTATCAAACTAGAGGAACAAACCGCAGCAATGCTGGGTCATGAAGCGGCACTTTTTTGCCCATCGGGCACGATGACCAACCAGATCTGCATCAAAGCCCACACCCAACCAGCAGATGAAATGATCTGCGAGGAATTTTGCCATGTGTTCAATTGGGAAGGTGGCGGCCCAGCAGCCCTAAGTAATATTTCGTGTAAAACCATAAGGGGTAATCACGGCTTAATCGATGTAGAAATGCTACAAGATGCCATTCGCCCGCCAAATGATCATTACCCCAGAACAAAGCTTCTTGCGCTAGAAAACACCCATAATCGCTGCGGGGGCAGGGTGCAACCGTTCAAGGTAGTTAAAGAACTTCATGAGTGGACCCGCAAAAACGGGCTTATCTTTCATCTCGATGGCGCAAGACTGTGGAACGCTATCGTTGCAACAGGAATCGAAGCCAAGGCTTGGGGCCAGCTTTTCGATTCGGTCTCGGTATGCTACTCCAAAGGATTAGGAGCCCCGATAGGAAGCGCAATTGTAGGCCCTAAAGAATTTATCGAAAGATGCAGAAGAATTCGCAAAAGGTTTGGGGGCGGTATGCGCCAGGCAGGCACCATTGCAGCGGGTGCAATTTACGCCTTGAACAATAACATCCATCGCCTTAAGGAAGACCACGAAAAAGCTAAAGTACTTGGCGAAGCCATCCAAAGCACCCCCGGGCTAAAAATGGATCAACCCAATGTTGAAACCAACATTGTCTGGTTTCATGTGGATCCCAAACTTGCGCCGGTTCCTGATTTCGTTGCTGCTTTAAAAGAAAGGAAAATCTTGATTCATACAAGTGGATTAAATCTGATGCGGGTGGTAACTCACCTCGATGTATCCATGGAACAAGTTAAAAAAACAGCCGAAATCATCTGCGAAGTCACCAATAAGCTAACCAAAGGCAAAATTTAATCTGTAAACTTGGGAAGGCTTGTTTCAAAATGAGAGTGATGCCGAAGTATAGGCAACCATCTGATCATCCTTTTATCGCATCCGCTACACCCCCAACTTACCACTTAAAAATTTACTATATTTTTTCTCATCC
>CAJCCR010000318.1 GCA_903960945.1 uncultured Planctomycetaceae bacterium | reverse complement strand
CACTGATCAAGGAGCTCGAGGATGCCAAGATCGATCCCAAGCTGTTGCAGACGAAGCACAATATCTATGTGATCGAGCTTAGCAATGTAGGAGGTCTGCTTACACCTGTTCCCCTAAAACTTGAATACACCGATGGGACTAGCGAGGAGCTGCAGATCCCTGCCGAGATTTGGCGCTTCAATACAGAGAAAGCCTCAAAGGTTCATCTTACGGTTAAGGAGATTAAGGCGATTACTTTTGATCCTCGGCAGGAGTTGATGGATACAGAAGTAGAGAACAATTTCTGGCCACGCCGTGCGGTGAAGACGAAGCTCCAGCTTTATAAGGATGAGAAACCTACCAACCCGATGCGCGAACTCACGAAGCCCGAGGCTGATGCATCCAAGGGGAAAATGAAGAAGTAGGGCATATTAAAAAGGGTCAGGTCTCTTTTTTGGATTTAGCAAAGGTTATGGCTCTCAGCTTGCAGCAATTGAATTGACAATGCAGTCTAACCAATAAATTTGCGCATAGTGCAAGGTGTAAAAAGAGATCTGAACTTTTTACGTTCTTAAGGATTTCCGAAGACGGCGTTCCAAAGGGCTGAACTGTAGCTAAATGTAAAATCCGCTGTTATTACGCATGAATTGTAGTGGATTATTTGTTGACAGGCCGACCAGAACCGGCTTCAATGCTATAACAATCGTGAAGAACATAACCTGAGTTTTCGCAGGAGAGAGCCCTTATGAAATCGACCTACAATTTCTCGTTCCTGATTTTGACGCTGATCGCCACACTTCCCTCCTATGCCGTCGAGCCTAAGCCGATTACTGAAGCTGAAGTGAATGCGGTTCAGCAGGCATGGTGCGATGGACTCCTAAAAATAGGACAAGTCCATAAAGAGGGGGGCGATTACCGTGCGATTGCCAGCACTCTTATCGACAACTTGTACGATTACAACGAAGGCAAGGTATTCTTCAAGCCGACTTTAGCATTTGGAAAGAACACGTTCCGCAGCAGCAAGAAAGCTGCTCTCTCCTATTTCATCGGTGGAGATAAAGACTACCCCGAGGATACCGGCTTCGCACTCAAAAATTGGGTTAAGGCCCGTTACGATAACAATGCATCCGAGAACGGCATCCAAATCCACGGCGATCTAGCCATCACGATGGGGAATGTCTACTTTACGAACAGCAAGGGTGAAGAAATAATGGTGGATAAGACGTTCGTGTTTCGTCGCTGTTCCGATGGTAAACTTCGGTTGTGTGTCCACAAGTCCTCGCTGCCGTTCGAACCGTTAGGCAAATAAGCTCGACGTAAAAAAAATTCTCCCTTAACCGCATAGCGTTCAGAAATCAAATTTCTATCGGTAACGGGGCGTTTTACGATTCGTTTAATAATTGCTTATGTGCTGCTTGGCACATTCACGTGCATGACTGTTGCCGATGATTCGGTTAACCTGAAGAACCTCAAAAAGCATGCAGTTTCGCTCGGCGATGCCACCATGAAGGGAGACCATGCCTTCGTCATTTACCACACTTATGACAATGTTTTGAAGGACAAGGTTGGCCGGATGAAACTCATTTGAGTCTTAGATGCTGGTATGAAACTGATGCTGGATAAAGGCGTCAAGATTACATCTTATTGGAATGATCGTGACGAGTGGCAACTCTCAATATACGGTTGTCCATACGTCTATGGACATGACATTTCCGCAATTCACGATCCGGGCTAACAGTATCTTCTGGGCATTTCAGACGATTCGGGGAAGACGTGGAAGTTTATTGACGGATAATCCATGCCAAACCCCGAATCGTGAAAACTTTTTCTCCCGAATCTTCCTGCCGATTTAAAACTTCCTCCAAAACAGCAGTCTGAGATTATTAAAAATAAAAAGAGTAACTGAATCATATTATTTAGTCGGCATATCGATTACTTGACGGCCTGCCGATTAAACCGATAAGGCGTAGCGGGCATGAAGTAGATTCTTTTGACGATTTCATTGGGGTTGGAACCACTGTACAAACTTCTAAAAAACCGGGTGCTCGCAGAAAATGTGGTTCACACCGATGACACCCCGATACCGGTTCAAGATGATTCTAAGGAGCATTGAAGAACTGACTTAATTCGCTTTTTGGCACAGGTACTTTACAGAACCCTACATAATCATCAAAGTGCAAAGCGAGGGTTCATTAAATCAGATTGGTTGATGGTGGGTGGGTATCAGTGCACCGATTCACATTCACTAACATTTTTTCAAGCTTGCTTGTCAAATTCGAACAAGCTTAGTAAGATCATTATTAATGAGATTAAGTCTCAATATCATCTGGCCTAAGCCTGCTTGCTAGCCAACTAGGGTCTTCGTACTACAGCCAGCAATGTGGATATTTCCTTGATTCAAGGAGTACTGTTGTGCGTCGTCATGTCCCAAGTGCGTTTACCCTAATTGAATTGCTTGTGGTTATTGCAATCATCGCAATTTTAATTGGGTTGCTCCTGCCTGCGGTTCAAAAGGTCCGCGAAGCTGCTGCACGCACCCAATGCGCCAACAATCTAAAACAGATCGGTTTGGCCCTGCACAATTATGAAAATACATTCGGGATGTTCCCGCCCGGCTTCATCTCTACCGCCACAGGGACTTGGAGCGGCGGTGGCAACGACGCAATAGCTGAGTCCGGCCCTGGTTGGAGTTTCTTCTCACTCATTCTTCCTTTTGCGGAGCAAGAGAATCTGTACCGGTCTATCAACCTCGCCCTGCCTATCACAAACTCCGTGAACACCACAGCACGCAGCACCACGCTTTCAATCTACCGCTGTCCATCAGATACCGGGCCAACTCGTGCAACCGTTTGGATGGCCCCGGCCAATGGTGGCAACCCGATGCCTGCCACCGCAGGAACAATTTCCGATATGGCTACCACCAGCTATGTCGGCTGCCTTGGGGGCGGTAACCCCGCTGATGCCCCGGCATATACAGCAATGTATGAGCAGCAGCCCTTTAACGGAATGTTCCACCGGAACCAGGGCATACGGATCGCCGATATTTCTGACGGCACATCGAACACGATCGGTGTCGGCGAGCGGATGAGTGCTTTATCTCCCAACGGTTGGGCCGGGGTCATCCCAGGGGCCACCTCTGTGTATAGTGCCCAGCACGCTGCCCGGTTGGGTCAGCAGGTCGGGGTCACTGCACGACCGGCCATCACCCAGGTGACAGTTCACTGCCGCTCTAGCGGGCCCAATGCCTCTACTGCCAGTCCGGGTAGCTTCTTCGGGCCGCACCAGAACTCGAGCCTTTTCCTCAACATGGATGGCTCGACCAGATTGATTCCGAGCACCATCAATGTACAAACATTCCGCGAATTGGCTGGGCGAAACGATGGCAAGATCACAAAGGTTGATGAATGATGAACATACGGGAGATTGTGTTTAATCGGCCCACTTCTTCGTAGATGAAGCCCCGTTGTGATAGTTACGATCCACCATCCGGATTATTGGAAATAGAAAAAGGAAGTCAGGTCTCTTTTTCGGCAGTGTGGCTAAACTAACCATTGATAGAGGCTCTCAGGTTATCGCTATTTCATGCGTAATTCAGTCTACCCACTTTCTCTTGGCAGGTTTTAAAATAGTAAAGAAGATTATTTATTACTCCATATTCTTTTTAGCTTTAGTTATAATTTCAGCTACTATCATGAATTGATTGTTCTTTGGATCACCTTGAGTGCCATTCTCAAACCCAGAATATGGTGATAAATAAATGGATGCTTCCCGATACGAAATAAACCCGGAACTCGAAGAAGCTTTATTTAAATATGAAGAACAACGAGCATTACAAAAAGATATTTCTCTGGAATCTTTTTTACAATCCTACCCCAACCTCAAGGATCAATTACCAAAGGCAATCGAAAAACTTCAGAGAATGGATTGGCTTCTTACGACAGATCCCGAATCAATTGGCGAAACTTTCCCAGATAAAGAAACCCTAATTCCCAGCAATATTACCAAGGGCGATTCACCCGTTTCAGGATATCGGCTGATCAAAAAAATCGGCAAAGGTAGCTTTGGTGAAGTTTGGGAAGCTAAGGGGCCAGGCGATGTTTCCCTCGCAATGAAAATCATCCCCATGGCTAACGGGCTCGACATTGTTGAAATCCGTTCCCTCAATCTTTTCAAATCAATCAGGCACCCTCATTTATTATCTATTTTTGGATTCTGGATCATTGAAGAACATCTTTGGATTGCCTTCGAGCTGGCGGAAATGAATTTCCTTGAATATGTAAACAAAAATAAGCCTAACGAAAATGAAATCCTTTCCATGTTTACTGATGCTGCAGAAGCTCTCAATTTTCTCAATCAGAAAAGACACTTACTAGAAGATGGCGAAACCGTTTCCATTCTTCACCGAGATATCAAGCCACAAAACATGTTAATCGTGGGGGGCGCTTTAAAACTTGGCGATTTCGGACTTGCACGCATCCTCGATGAAGAAACTAATCAACACAGCGGTTGCATGACCCCAAGCTATTCGCCCCCTGAGTTCTTTCAGGAAAAAATGAGCGCAACCTCGGATCAATATTCCCTTGCAATTACTTACTGCCAAATCCGGGGTGGTGCTTTGCCCTTTACAGGCAACGCCGCTGAAATCATGGCGGGGCATTGTAATCGCCAGCCTGATCTTTCCATGATTCCCATTCATCAAAGATGGGTGGTTGCAAAGGCCTTAGATAAAAACCCATTAAAACGATGGGAAAGCTGTACCGAATTTATAAGTCAGATCAAGCTGGCTAATTCCACTCCTGCCAAACCCCTATCAAGATCAAATCGAAGATCCATATTTCTAGGGGCTTTGGTTGGAGTTGCTTTAATAGCCTTAAGTCTGTTTTCTATTGCTGTTATGGTTAAACCTAAAAAACCAGCCTTTGACGACATAACCCTTGTAGGGCATCGGGGAGAAGTATATTGCACTGCGTTGTCTGAAGATGGCAAAACTGGCATCAGCGGTGGCGCAGACAGGCAAGCAATTGTTTGGGACCTTGAGAATCATAAACCCAGATTTCAGCTAAATGAACACACCAAAAATGTAGTATCTATCGCAATTTCCAAAGATGGTCATCAGGCTTTATCGGGAGGCGACTTCCTAGACAATAAAATAGTCCTATGGGATTTGGTAAAGGGCGAAAAAATAAAAGTCTTGTCCGGACATCTTCATTCCATACGAAATGTATTTTTTTTGCCTGATGGAAAAAGGGCAATATCATGCAGTTGGGATTGCACTGCAAGACTATGGAATCTTGAAACCGGTTCCCAAATCCAATTCTTTGAATATTTGGATAAACAAGATCCTAAAAACCTTACTTTAGGTTCTCCCCGGCAGGTTTGGCACATGGGTCTTTCGGGAGATGGTAAGACCATGGTCTGTTGTCTAAGGGATGGGAAAATTTGCGTATACGATGTGGAGTCTGGGAAAAGAACCCAAACCCTGAGTGGGCCCGATCAAGTTTACAACTCTTTTTCAATGAATACCGAAGGCACCTTGGCAATCACCGCATTTGGAGGTCAAATGCAAACGCTCAAAGAACCCTACGATTTAAAAATCAACCGCTGGGATTTAATCACTGCCAAAAAAGAAGTTTTAATTGAAACTGAATGCCCCATTACAGCTTTATTTTTTCCCAAAAACACAAGCGATCTTTTTGTATTTCCCAAGAAAGGCTCGCCCTTCCTCTACGATTTAAAAACAAAGTTGAAAACAAACACCCTTGGTCATTTAGACTCTGAGGTGAATTGCATCACTGGAAATGATGACGGGACAACCTTGCTGCTTGGCTGCAAAGATTTCTCCGTCAGGCTTTTAAAGCGCAATTAACTTTAGGAATAGCGCAAAAGATATATGGGTTTTCAGATAAAGGCGTGCTTACTCCCGCTTGGGGTACGTCATTTAAAAGAGACCTGACCCCTTTTATTCCCCCTTTTTAAAATATTAGTTTTAGCTTGATGTTTTTCTTTGATACAAGAAGATGATTCGATGGTAATTCCTATCCCAATTTTGTTGAAAGAGTTGCAATGAGCTCGTTATTAATTCTTTTGGTGTTTAATTGCGCTGGCCAAACTAGCGCACCAGTTATGGATGAGGCAAAGCAACTTCGTGATCATGTGAAGGCAAATTACACAAAGTACGAATATCAAATCCCGATGCGCGATGGGATCAAAATATTCACATCGGTTTATGTGCCCAAGGATGATTCTAAAACCTATCCTTTCATGCTTAATCGAACGCCTTACAGCGTTGCTCCCTATGGGATTGATAATTACCGCGAAAAACTTGGGCCCTCCACCTACTTTCAGAAGTCTGGTTATATATTTGTGTACCAGGATGTAAGAGGCCGCTGGATGTCGGAAGGTACTTTTCAAAATGTCAGACCCCATAATCCTAAAAAAGGCCCCAAAGACTTTGATGAAAGCACGGATACTTTCGATTCCATCGAGTGGCTTTTAAAAAATGTCAAAGGGCATAACGGCAGGGTTGGTCAGTCCGGTATTTCCTACCCGGGTTTTAATACTGCTGCGGGTATGATCGATGCCCACCCTTCATTGAAAGCCTGCAGCCCACAAGCACCTGTGATTGATTGGTTTATTGGCGATGACTTTCATCATAATGGCTGTTTGTTTTTGCCTCACGCATTTAACTTCATGTCGGGGTTTGGCAAGGAGCGACCAGAGCCCACACGCAAAGGCGCAAGGGTTTCACACGATCACGAAACACCCGATGGCTACCAGTTTTTTCTCGACATGGGCCCACTAGGAAACGCGGATAAGAAGTTCCTCAAAGGCGGTATTTCTTTCTGGAATGAAATGATGAAGCGGGGCACTTATGATGATTTGTGGCAAGCAATGAACCTACGACCTCATCTTAAAAACATTAAGCCTGCGGTGATGACGGTGGGCGGTTGGTTCGATGCGGAAAATCTTTTTGGGGCGCTCGAATGCTATAATTCCACCGAAAAGCAAAGCCCCGGATGTGATAATACTTTGGTGATGGGGCCTTGGGATCATGGCGGTTGGTCGCGCGGTGCGGGCGATTCGCTGGGCAATGCTCGCTTCAATTCAAAAACTGCTGAATACTTTAGGCAAAACATCGAGCTTCCTTTCTTTGAATTTCATTTGAAAGATATTCCCGCGTTAAAGCAACCCGAGGCCCATGTGTTTGAAACAGGCACCAATGTTTGGCGCAAGTATGATGTTTGGCCACCTAAAGATTCCAATCCTTTGTCGTTATTCTTCCAAGAAAAAGGAACCCTCACTTCCAAACCAGACCTCAGTGAAGGATTTGATTCTTATATTTCAGACCCTTCCAAGCCTGTGCCTTACATGGAGCGCATCACTACCAAAATGGATTATGAATACATGGTTGCTGATCAACGCCATGCCGCCCGAAGGCCGGATGTGCTGGTTTACCAGTCACCCGAATTAAAGAGTGATATAACTCTTGCGGGGCCTATAAAAGTTGACTTATGGGTTAGCACCACGGGAACAGATGCCGATTGGGTGGTGAAAGTGATTGATGTTTTCCCGAATGATTACCCAGATTTTGATCCTAATCCTGCGGGGGTTCGTATGGGCAATTACCAGATGTTGATTCGAGGTGAACCATTCAGGGGCAAGTTCCGCAACAGCTTTTCCAAACCCGAACCCTTCGAGCCCAACAAGCCAACCAAGGTGAGTTTTACCATGCCTGATATTTGTCATACTTTCAGGCCGGGCCATAAACTTATGGTGCAGGTGCATTCCACCTGGTTCCCGCTTGTCGATCGCAATCCTCAAAAGTTCTGCGACATTTACAGCGCACTTGAATCAGATTTCTCTATACAAACTCACAAAATTTATCGAAGTCCAGGGATGCAAAGTGGTATCACTGTTAGGGTGAAATAAATATTCAAAGAGATCATTTTGAATTGCAGATTCCAGAGCAGGTATTAAAACGAAAGGGTTCGACCACAACTTCGGGAGTACCCAAAGAGGTTCGTACTCTGCTTGATCTTGGTCTTATCGAAACCGTGAATCTTGCGGAATGGCTGGTGGTAGATCAAGAATCACTGGCTCGAAATGTATTTCAAAAAGAAAACTGGAACTTTCTTCTGCAGCCTTTGGAAGAATCTTTTGGTTTATTGAAAATCAAAACCGCGCCTAAGAAGATGGAAGTTTTAGGGATGGTGCTAGCTCAGGGGTTTCCCACCAAGGCGCAATTTGAGAATGGCCTTCGAATGCTTAAAGAGCATCGCTCAGATATTGTTCGCTCTTGGGCCTGTTTCATGATTGGCAAACGCAGCGAACTTTCACTTAAAGAAAGTTTAAAGCGTATTCAGCCCTTAGCTGCAGATCGGAACATGAGCGTAAGAGAAGCAGCATGGCTTGCGATTAGGCCAAGAATTATATCGCAGCTTGAAGAATCCTTGCGATTATTAATGGAGTTTAGTTTGCATAGGGATGCGAACATCAGGCGTTTTGCAAGCGAGATAACAAGGCCCCGGGGAGTTTGGTGCAATCATATTTCAGCATTGAAAGATAACCCTGAGCTTGGCTTACCTTTGCTCGAATCTTTGCGCTGCGATGATTCAATTTATGTGCGAAACTCGGTGGGCAATTGGCTTAATGATGCAAGCAAAACCAAACCGGGTTGGGTTCAAGATCTATGTAAGCGCTGGGAAAAAGAGTCTTCCACGAAGGAGACTGCTTACATCATTCGAAGAGGTTTAAGAACGCTGCGAAAAAAATCTGATTAGATAGAAACCTTATAGGTTACTTGCCTTCTTCGAACTTTTCGAGCAATAGGGTGAATTGCATGCTGTTGATATTAACATGCTGTTTTACAACTCCAACCCCTTGGGCAAACCAGTAGGTGGTGCTAACGATAATGCCAGCACCAACCACTTCTGCATCCGATACAACTTTCACAGTTTTGAATTTACCTGCAGGAACCTCGATTTCTTCTTCATCTGACTTGCAAGTCACATTGAGTTTTTCTTTGCCCCCCATCGATTCGGTTTTCCAAGTATTATTTTTCTTGATGGGGAATTTAAGTATGCAGGTGGGCGGGGTGATCTCTTCGCCATTATAGTTGTTGCGAAAAATGCCTTTTTCAGAAACGCTTAGATATTCGGATGCAGTTACTTTATCCCTGGCTACTATTTCTAACTGGGCTAAGGATACACCAGCCTTCTTATCAATCTTGGCAATTTGATGGATCAGCTTAGAACTTCCCTTGGGTACTGCATCGGATTCAATTTGATATGTCCACTTGTTACCCACCTTAAGCGGATAATAGGATTTAGAATCTTGTGTCTTTTCTTGTGCTGTTGCAACTGGCTGGCATGAAAGTGCTAAACCAAAAACGAAGAGAATCAATCCTAAAAATTTAGACATAGTGGCTTTCAATAAAGTTAATTGTATCTTGGTACCTGCCAACATTTGAAAAGCTTAACAAACCATAAATGCGCAGTCATCTAAAAACTCAGGATCGTGGTATTTTCAACCTTATTGTGTTTCTATTATTTTTAAACCAATGCTATGGTATTATAATACCATAGCGTAAGGGAGGAGGAAAGAATGAAACGCATCGTTCGCAATGAAAAACTTACTTCAGAAGAATCGGCCAAATTGAATAGTATTCGGAATCGGGTAGCTAAAGAATTTCCCAGTCTGATTGAAAGGCATCAGCAAAGAATGTCGTCCCAAAATCATCTACAAGAATTGATGATTGAACTGAAATCTGCACGCGAGGCCAAAGGCCTTAGTCTTTCAGACTTAACAGAACTTACCGGGATGGATCAATCAGCATTATCAAAACTGGAAACAGGCCAGCGCCCCAATCCTACCATGGAAACCTTATTACGATATGCAGATGCAGTGGGTAAACGGTTGGTGGTTTCTCTTGCAGATGCGTTTCCCGCTTCTTAATCCCTTGGTGTTTTTCCTAGCGCCAAAGTTTCCTTGATGGTGATACCACCAGTTTTTGCGCTTCTCATTGATTGTGCCAACGCCATGATTCGAATGCTAGCATCCTTGATCCCCACTCCGTTCGCATGAATGTTCGAGATCAAATTGCGATTTGCATCATCCTGGCCAAGATTGGGTTTGTATGCAAGGTAGGCGGAAAGACTATTAGCTGTGGTTAAGCCGGGCCGTTCGCCTACGAGAAGAATTGCGATTTCCGGTTCGAGTAGATTTCCAATTTCGTTAAGAATCCCAACCCGTGCTTGATGAACAAGGAAAGGCCTACCCAGAGTCCAACCTTGGTTACGCGCAAGTTCCCAAAGGGAGTCGAGAAGTGGCGGGCCCTGATGTTTTAAAGCTGCGGGGGATAATCCATCTGCAAGAATGATTTGTAGTTGCGGTTGAAATGGGCATTGTTGCTGGATGCGATTGCGATCGGGGGGATTTAGTTGCCTGCCTAGTTCGGGTTTTAATAAATATTCATTTCTGTTATTTGCTTTGGAAGAGACTTCAAAAAGTCCCATTTGGTCGATTCGTTCGCTCCGGAAATCGCGTTCAAGGTCGATGGATTCGAAAACAGCATCGCGGGCGAAGGCATGATCCGCACGAAGTAAAAGCCAATCCTTGGTGGAAAGGGCAGAGCCTTTCCTAGGTGCAAATACTCTTGCTGGAGTTAAGGATTTACAAATCGTTTGTAATGCAGCTTCATGGTTCATAATTATTTCTCCTGCATTTGTTGCAGGGAAATAGGGGGGCCTTTAAAGCGGTGCCTTGCTACTGTAAACCAGAACGCAATGAGAAAAATAGTGAGTGCAAGCACAGCATAACCAGCTTTTTCATTGGGAGGCTGAATGCCAATGGAAACAATTCCAAAAGAAGCGAGTGTGCTTAATAATGCCATTGGTTTAAACCAGATGCCAAGATGCCAAGGGCCCATGCTTTTCCAACTTTTTCCATACACAAAAAACCCTGCAAGGATAGGCAGCATGTAGGAAAGATAAAGCAGGATGGTGGCTGCTGCTGCGATGGTGTCATAAAGATGCGAATAAAGGGTAAACAGGATTGCGGTGATGGAAACCAAAAAGATAGCATTGGTTGGTACTTGTGTTTTAGGGGAAACCTGCTTAAAGAAGTTGGAAAAAGGTAGGCCACCATCTCTTGCAAAGGCAAAAGCCATGCGCGATGCCGCAGTTATTACCGACATTCCACAAAGGTATTGTGAAAGAACAATGGCGATGAATGCAGGTGCTTGTAAAAGTTGTGGGAGGGATTGTTCAACGATGGTTACAAACGCACGATCGCCCTGCATTGCAATATGTCTTGGGTCATCAATCACAAGGATTGCAACAGCAAGCAATATATAGCCTGCAATACTGGAAACTATTACTGCCTGCATGATTGCCTTGGGTACTGCGGATGCAGCGTTCTTGGTTTCTTCAGCGGCGTGCGCGGAGCCATCGAACCCGGTGATGGTGTAGGCCGGAAGCAGCATTGCCAAGAAGAAAAGCCATGCGATGGATTCAATTTCGGGCCATACTTGTTTATCACCTTCGGGAAGGCCGCTAAAGTTTTCGAATTGAAAAAGTCTTTCCGGATGTACAGGCCCGCCAAAAACCAGCATCAAAACAACCAATGCAACGGTTACAATAAGAATCCAATATCCACTGAAGATGGTCATTGGGTTGACAATTCGCATGCCAAAAAGGTTGATTGCCAGTTGGGAAAAAGTTATTACGGAAACAGCAATAACCTGAGCGAAGTCTCCCATATCTGCGCTGCCGAAAATGCTACTTTCAATAAAGTTCCAAGTGCCCACATTGATAGCAGCAAGGATGATGACAATACCAGCAAGGTTGAACCAAGCAGTAACCCAGCCCCATCCTCTACCTCCTAAAAGTGAGCCCCAGTGATAAAGCCCGCCTGCGGTAGGAAACGCAGAGGCTATCTGTGCCATTGCTGCTGCTACTGCAAATGAAAATAAGCAAGCAATGGGCCAGCCAATTCCAATAGCTGCTGGGCCTGCTGCACAGTACGCCATATGAAAAGAAGTGATGCCACCTGCAAGGATACAAATGATGGACATGGAAAGTGCATAGTTGGAAAACGCACTAAACCCTCGGAAAAGCTCTTGTTTATAACCCATCCTGGCAAGATCTTTTTGGTCTTCGGTCGTATGGTTGTTCATCAAGCATCCTTGGTGTTTTCGAGAAGCGGAAGAATATTTTTCATTACTGTAAAAGCTCGGTCTTTGCCACAAAGCAAAGAGCCTTTCATGATTTCATTATGTTCAAGCCATGTTTGGAATTCAGGCGCAGCCTTAAGCCCAAGCAAAGACTTTACCATGGCAGCATCGTGATAGCTTGTAGTTTGATAACTTAGCATAACATCATCGCCTGCTGGAACGCCCATGATGTAATTAACCCCGGCATTAGCGAGTAAAAGAAGCAGGTTATCAAGCGAGTTGTGATCGGCTTCTGCATGGTTGGTAAAGCAGATATCAACCCCCATTGGGAGGCCCAGCAATTTTCCCATGAAGTGATCTTCAAGCCCTGCACGAATGATCTGTCTTTCATCAAAAAGATATTCGGGCCCGATGAAACCAACCACGCTGTTTACAAGAAAAGGATCAAGGGTTCGTGCCAAGCCATAGGCCCGGGCCTCGAGGGTAAGTTGATCAATACCATGATGGGCATTTGCAGAAAGCGAACTACCTTGCCCGGTTTCAAAGTACATTGCTTGGTTGCCCACCCAATTTATATTCCTAGATGTGTGATGTTCCAGCACCTGCTGTTTGCCTTCCTTAAGCAGGGCAAGGGAGATACCAAAGCTTTCATTGGTTTTCTGAGTACCACCAATGGATTGAAATAAAAGATCGACTGGTGCGTTTTTTTTCATCGCCGCCAACTGGGTGGTGATGTGTGCTAGGCAGCATCCTTGGGTTGGAATATTCAGCGAGTTGATTACATGATCGATGGATTTCAAAATTGCGGAAACAGAAGCAATGGAATCTACCGCAGGGTTGACGCCTATTACTGCATCGCCCGCCCCCATCAGCAAGCCATCAATGCAGGAAGCTGCAATGCCAGCGGTGTTATCCGTGGGGTGATTGGGTTGAATGCGAACGCCCAAGGTTCCTGCAATTCCGGTCGTGTTTCTGCAGCGGGCGATATTTTTAATCTTAGATGCAATTGCAATCAACTCTTTGTTGGCAAGCAGTTTGGTGACTGCAGCTACCATTTCTGGGGTAAGCCCTTGTTGAAGGTTTTTAAGTTCTGCTCCCTGGGGCAAATCCTGCAATAAGTATTCTCGTAGTTCCCCCACTGTTAGTGATGCAATGGGTTTGAAAGCAATGGAGTTATGGGTGTCGAATATTACTTTCGAGACATCATCAGAATCGGGATCGAGAATTGGGTGGGCAAGGAATTCGCTTAGGGGTAGATCTGCCAGGGCCATTTTTGCAGCGATGCGTTCTCTTTCATTATTCGCAGCAATGCCTGCAAGTAAATCTCCGGATTTGGGTTCATTGGCCTTGGCTAAAAGCGCTTTAAGATCTGCGAAGTTATATTGTTCGCCACGAATCACATGAGAATAAGCCATCGATGAAATCCAAGTCTGATTTTAATTATGAACAAGATTGAATTGTAATGAGATAACTAGCTTAAAGCGAAGGCCTTTATGAATGGAATAATTTGATGCCTTTTAAAGCGAAGGGGGCCTTTGGGGGGAATGCCTAATGGTGAAACATGGGTTATCTCGATTTAGGGTAAGTATTTAAGCTTAAAAAGGATAGGGTTTAAAAGGTTTGATCCAGTTGTAACAGCTATAAGGCTATGTATTGGAATAGGTTGTGTCGAATGATGTTCAAAGCTATATTTTGGAAAAAACAATCGTTTAGCGGACCATTTCTGTGTAAGAGGGGTTTAAGATTGTAGTTAAACGTAAATCATGCCTGGTATTTTGCCGAATTGAATAGGAATGGGATGAATGATGTTAAACCTGCCGAAAATAATTCGCTCGAAATTGATGATCGTGGCATTGGGATTTGCAATTATTGAAATTGCAACTGCCGCTGTTCCGGAAGTTAAAAAAGTATCGCCTGGCAAAAATAAAAAAGCGCCTGATAAAAATGTTGTATTGTCTGCAGAACCAGATGCTTCCAAGGTTGAATATTTTGAAAAAAATGTCAGACCGATTTTGGTGAATCATTGTTATGCCTGCCATAGTGCGGATACCAAACCTTCAGGTGATTTGCGGGTGGACGATCGCAAGGGGCTTATTGTTGGTGGGAAGAATGGGCCAGCAATCGTTGCGGGGAAACCTGATCAGGGGTTATTGCTTAAAAGGGTGTCGAGTGGTGCGAATAAGCAGATGCCTTTGCAGGGCGAAAAATTAAACGATACGCAAATCAACATCTTGAAAAAATGGATCGAAGATGGGGCGGTATGGCCTGCGGTCAAGTTGCCTTTTGCACTGGGCCAAAGCAGGCCTACCTATGAAAAATTAAAGAAAGAACATTGGGCCTGGCAACCGATAGCAAACCCGAAGGTTCCAGAAGTAAAAGATGTTTCATGGTCTAAGTCGAGCGTGGATAGGTTTGTATTTTCGAAGATGGATGCAGCGGGGCTGCAACCTGTTGCTGATGCAGATCGGATTAGCTTGATAAGAAGATTAACTTTTGATTTAACAGGTTTGCCCCCCACGCCTGCGGAAATCCAAAGCTTTGTCAATGATACCAACCCCAATGCGTTGGAAAATTTGGTGGATAGGCTTCTCGCAGCAAAGGCCTTTGGCGAAAGTTGGGGCAGGCACTGGCTTGATGTTGCAAGGTATGGTGAATCCACAGGCCCAAGCAGAAATATTCCGTATCCCCATGCTTGGAGATACCGCGATTATGTCATCGATAGTTTCAATGCGGATCTGCCTTTTAATCAATTCATCAAAGAGCAGGTTGCTGGCGACCTTCTTTCCCCTAAAAATGATGAGGATTCAAACCGCCTGAAGATTGCAACGGGTTTTCTTGCCTTGGGTGTCAAGGATGTAAACCAGCGCTTCAAAACACGATTCATCATGGATAATGTGGATGAGCAGATTGATGTGGTTACTCGTTCTGTGCTTGGTCTGACTGTAAGTTGTGCTCGATGCCATGATCATAAATTTGATCCCATTCCACAAACCGATTACTACTCATTAGCGGGAATATTCACCAGTACCGATAATGCCTCCGGGTTGAGAAATCTGATGGGCGGGGGCGGACTGGCTTATTTTGTTCCTGATAATTTGGTCAAGCTTAAGGGCGCTGTTTCGCAGGTGCCCGACGAAAAGCGTATCAAGCTTCAGGCAGAAATTGAAGATGCCAAGAAGGCGTGGGAGGAAATCAAAGGCACTCCCAAGGGCTTGAAACCTGATGCCAATGGCGAACCAGAACAGAAAAAATTCCGGGTTAAGTTGGAGAAACTACAATCAGATTTATCCGCACTGATGGATTCAGCCCAGGAGTCACTGTCTGCGCATGGCGTGCGGGATTCTAATGTGATTGCGGATACCGAGCTTCGCATCCGTGGTGAAGCGGAAAAACTTGGCCCAGTTTGGCCCCGTGGGTATCTTACTGCTTTTCATGTACCTGATGCCAAGCCTGTCAATAAGCAGCAAAGTGGCAGGCTGGAACTTGCACAATGGTTGATCAGCGAACAAAATCCCCTTGCATCGAGGGTGATTGTGAACCGGGTTTGGGCCCATCTTTTTGGCAGGGGTATTGTTTCCACGGTTGACAACTTTGGCGTTTCGGGTGACAAACCCTCGAACCCAGAACTCCTCGATTATTTATCCCGCCAATTCATGCAAGATGGATGGAGTATCAAAAAGCTTGTTCGCACCCTCGTGCTTACCAAGGCTTATCAATTATCCTCCCAGTCAACTGATAAAAATTATCAGGTGGACCCTGCAAATTCTTTGGTATGGCATCATTCGCCCCGCAGTTTAACTGCGGAAGAGTTTCGCGATGCAATGCTTGCCACAGGTGGGCAGCTTAATTCGAATAGGATTTCAGGTTCACCTACAAACAATTTTAAAATGAAAGAGATTCGCGACAATGGTGGCGAAGCGAAACAGATTCACGATTCAGCAGCGAAGAGTTCTTATCGAAGTATTTACCTGCCACTTTTGCGCGGCCTTACTCCGAAAGATCTGGAAGCCTTCGACCCCGTGGATCAAACCTTGGTGACGGGTAACCGCGATTCCACTACGGTGCCAGGCCAGGCTTTGTTTGTACTTAATTCTTCATTTGTAAGAAGGCAATCTTTGGTGCTTGCAGAAAAACTTTTGCAGAACTCAAATAGTTCTGATGATGAAAAAATTAAGCAGGCGTATCAACTTATGCTTGGTCGTATTCCGAATGAAAAAGAATTGGAGAGGGGTAACACCTTTTTGGCGGATTATGAATCTGCTGCAAGAGAGTTGAAGTACCCACCAAAACCGAGCATAAAGAAGCCTGTTCAAGCCAAGCAGAACGCCAAGAAAAAAAATGCCCCACCCGTGAACCCTGATCAGATCGAACAAGAGGGCGAATTATCAAACGATGAAGAAGTCTTGCCAAAAGATGGTAAAACTGCGGCATGGCTCGCTTTGGTGCAGGCTTTGTATGCTTCTGCGGAGTTCAGGTTTATTAAATAATTCAAATGAATGCTTTGTAATAAAAGGATGATGCCATGATAGAAATTTCTCGTAGGCAGGTGTTAAAATCGGCAAGTGGTGGCTTTGGCATGCTTGCCCTCGCAGGCCTGATAGGTCAGCAAGCTAAAGGCGCAGTAAAAGATTCCGCAATGCCTTTGGCGCCTAAAGAGCCCCACTTCACTCCCAAGGCAAAGCGCCTTATCTTCGTGCATATGAATGGCTCGATGTCGCATCATGATACTTTCGATTACAAGCCCCAATTGATCAAAGATGATGGAAAATCTGGCCCAGGTGGTGGAACGCTCACAGCTTCAAAATTCAAGTTTTCCCAACATGGTCAAACGGGCTCGTGGTTTTCAGAGCTGCTTCCCAACATGGCCACCCATGCGGATAAGATTTGCTGGCTTAGAGGCTTGTACACCGATACACCCGCACACCCACAGGCTGTTGTGCAATTGCATACGGGAAGTGCCAACGCAGCTCTTACCCGCCCAAGCATGGGTGCTTGGCTTCTTTATGGCCTTGGTAGCGAAAACCAAGATTTGCCAGGCTACATCACCATCAATCCACCGCCAAACTTTGGTGGTTCGGTAAACTTTGGTAGTGCGTTTCTACCTGCTCATTTTCAAGGAACCAGAATTGATGACAAAGGCAATCTTCCCAACCTTAGGCCTTCTTCCGATACTTTATTGCAACGCAAACAACTTGATTTGATTCAAGCGATGAACCGTGATCTGGCTTCTTCTGCCGGTGCTCCTGATTCTTTGGAAGGCATCATCCAGAACTATGAACTCGGTTTTAAAATGCAGCACAAAGTGCCCGAGCTCCTTGATATCTCCAGGGAATCTCAACGCACCAAGGATGCCTATGGCGTAGATAGAAACGCCACTTCTAGCTTTGCCCGCCAATGTATCATGGCACGCAGATTAAGCGAAGCTGGGGTTCGTTTTGTTGAGATTTGTCAACCAGGTTGGGACCATCATAATAATCTTCACAAGGGCCTGATAGATCGCTGTGGCTCCATCGATCAACCCGTTGCTGCCCTGCTTGCAGACCTTGATCAACGGGGCCTTCTTGAAGAAACTTTAGTTTTGTTCGGCAGCGAATTCGGCAGGCTTCCCACCGAACAAGGCAAGGATGGCCGTGACCATAACATTACTGGCTACCCAATGTTCATGGTGGGTGCGGGTGTAAAAAAAGGCTTTAGTTATGGCGTCACGGATGAATACGGTATCAAAGCTGTTGAAGGCAGAATGCACAACAACGATTTTCATGCCACCCTCTTGGCATTGATGGGCCTTGACCATACCCAGCTTACTTATCGATACGCAGGCCGTGATTTCAGGCTGACCGATGTGGCGGGGAAGGTAGCTCAGGAAATCTTTTCCTAAGTATCTTTTAGCCTAGCGAGAAGTGATTGCAACAAATGTAAATCACAATTGGTGATCAACCCACTTGCTTTAGCACTGCTTTTAATTCCTGAAGCAGCACTTCCACATTACTATGGGTGTTGTAGCCATGGATTGCAATTCTCAATCGCCCAGCATTGCCCATCACATGAATGTTTTTTGATTTTAGATGAGCATGAATAACATCAGCCTTGGGATGTCGAAATGCCAAGATTCCTGCAACATGTTCTGGATTCGTGGGTGTGATTAGTTCGATGGGTAATTTGGCCAACTCTTCGAGGCAATGCCAAACCAAAGGCCGTGTTGCAGCATCGATTTTTTCAACCCCGATGGATTGGATGTATTGCAGCCCAGCGCGGATTGCATAAATTGCTGGGTAATTGGGCATGCCCACTGCAAAGCTTGCTGCGCCTGGTTTACTTTTAGCTTCGGTAAAGCGGTTAGCGCCAAAGGGTTCTTCAAGATTGAACCAACCACCTGCAGGAACGGTGAGAGAATTATTTTTGGCAGAAGGTACTCCAACCAAGCCACCACCATGGCTTGCAAGAATCCACTTGTGGGTGCTAGAGATTATTAAATCAACGCCCTGAAGTTGCAGGGGGATTCTGCCCAGTGCCTGGGTTACATCGACAGCCAAAAGGCTGGGCGAATGCTTTCGTACGATCTCTACAAGATTGGGTACAGAGATTTTAAAACCATTAAGAAAGCTTACGAGTGATACATTCACCAATCGTGTTTTAGTACCAAGCAGTGGTACAAGATCTTCGAATTGCAAGATGCCATTTCGATGTCGCCAAACTTTTACGGTTGCAGGGCATCCTTCCTGCAACCAAGGTGTTGCTCCAGCGGGGAAATCAAGATCGTTGATCACAACTTCATCGCCCGCCTTCAAATGCAAAGCCATTGCTGCGAGGTTGTAGGCTTCAGAAGAGCAGGAGCATAAACCGATTTCGTGGGGTGTTAAATTATAGAAAGAAGCAACTAATTCACGCGTGGCGTTCCATTGCGCTTCGTGTAGCAATCTGCCATCCATTCCAAGAAGTTTATCCTGGAAATATTGAAGCAGTGCATCCTTTACAGAAAGTGGTGGGATACCTTCTGCAGCAGAGTTAAAGTAGATACTGTTTCCGAGTGAAGGAAAATCTTTGATCCTGCTGGCTTCGTCTAGCATTTGAGTTGGCCTATTTTAAATGTTGGCAAGCATAGGGTAGTATTCATCATCTTCGTTCTTGCCACCAAAGCCTTTGCCTACTACTTTTTCAGAAGTAACAAACTCGATCGACTTGATCCACTTGACCATCTTGAAACCAAGTTGGTTTTCAGCACGCAACCGGAGTGGCGCACCATAAATAAGTGGGAGTTTCTCGTAATTCATTTCGAATGCAAGAAGGGTGAGATCATGTTGGGCATTGTAAAGAGTGAGGGTGTCGTAATACTCTCCGCCATGCAATCCTTCGCCGTAGGAATGAAAGACAACCGTTTTGACATCCTTGTGTGGTTTCACCATTTCGATGATTTTGTGAACGGGTATCCCGCCCCAGTGGGCGATCCCCGACCATCCCTGAATGCAATGGTGCATGGTGACTTGGTCTTGTTTTGCAATCTTCGCCATATCTTCAAGTGAAAGCTCGATCGGGTTTTCGACCAGCCCGAATACTTTCAAGCGGTAGTCCTTGAAGTTGTTTGCAGAAAGGTTTTTCCATTCATCGCAGATTGGAAGGTTGCCATTGGGCCAGAAATAGGGAGAGATGTTTTCTTTTTTATACTGAACGACGGATTCCATCTTGTTTACGAAAAGCCTCTTGAAGAATCCAAGGATGGTGCGTGCTGCAAGTTGTAACCATCGTGGATTTGTCCAAGAGAACCAGTTTGCGAACAGGCAGAATGCTGCTGTCAGGGCAATTGCAGATAGTCCGACTATCATGCCCATCGGGTTGGTATCATCAGTACCAAAAACGATGTGGTTCATGTTCTGGGCAAAGCCGGTGATGATTACCATGGTCACATGGGGGACCAGAAATCCAAGGTAACCTAATAATGCGAGGAAGTGAATGGAACGGGCGCACTGCCTGCCACCAAACAAATAGGGGTACCATTTGAAGCGATTATCTATTGCGGGGGACATCGCCAAGCCTGTTAGGAAGGTGATTGGTGCGATTGCAAAGACCACGCCAAAGTACGAAAGTTGTTGCAGTGGGTTGTACTTATAAAAGCCGTTAGGTTCGACAGGAAGGTGAAAGGTTGCATAGTGCACTTGTACCGACCAGGCATCTAGGAAGATCTGGAAATCCACGGGCACTAGGCGTTTCCATTGGTTCGTGAAGAACAATAACCCGACAAAGATAAGGCCGTTGCCGAACCAGAAGAATGCGCTAAGGAAATGCCAGATGCGAGCGATGCCGACTGTATGCCTGAAACCGGGAAGCCCGATCCAGGGGGAAAGGTATCTGCTATCTTGCTTGGCAGTCCAGACGGAATCTTTAGGCACCACGATTGGGGTGAATCGGATCCATTCGGAACCGAGGGTGCAATGATCGTTCCAGTAAAGCCTTGGGTGATCTACAAGGATGGAGAGCCCGCTTCGTACCAGAAGCACCATCAAGAAAAAGTTGACAAAGTGATTGATGCGCAGCCATACAGGAAAGCCAATCGGGTCGTTAAATGATTCGGGAATAACCTTAGGACTTTCGGGCAACGAAGGCAGACCCATGAGAAAGTATTGAGCCCACGCCATCGCAACGGGGGTTAGCGCTAAAACGGTAAAAGCAACTAGGTAGGGCCATTTGATATAAATACCAATCCGGTGGTCTTTTGGATTAAGGAAACTATCGGTTCTGGGATTTTCTGCCATGGCTGATCCTTTAATAATGAAAGAACGAGCCTATATCATATACGATTTTAGCTGTTATATCCAGCGATTATTGAAACATAAGTTTGCACGCTGCAATTACCATCACCAGGCCGAGAAATCGCAGAAGAATTCTCGGGGGAAGTTTTCGAATTCCCAATTGGCTGCCTAGAAATCCAGCGAAGGCAACGATGGGAACCCAAAGGAAGATTGCCTCGGGTATAAAATGGGTGGAAGCGATGCATCCCATCAGGCCTGCGATGGAATTGACCAGAATAAAAGCTGCACTAATTCCAGATGTGGTGCGGGTGTTGGCCCACCCCGAAAAAAGTATGATGGGCGATAGAAATATCCCCCCACCCGTTCCCGTCAGGCCCGAAAGTCCACCTATCATCCCACCTATCATCATCCCTTTGTAAGTACTAAAGCGGTTGGGATACCAAGGTTTCGAATCATCATTATGCAAGAACAACCTTATCGCACCCAATAAAAGTATTATCACCAATCCCAATTTAAACCAGCTTATCGGTAACGATGCATACGATGCCAAAAAAGCGCATGGCACCGAAGCGCATGCAAAAGGCCAGAATAATTTCCATTGGAAGTACCCGTCCTTTCGGAACTGATAAGTCACTAGGCTAGCCACAAAAATATTCAGGATAAATGCAGTGGGCTTGATGATGCTAGGGGCTACCCCCATAAGAACCATCGCTGCAATGTATGCAGATGCGCCAGCATGGCCTACTGAAGAATACAATAACGCAGCTAGAAAAAATAATAATCCCAGCACTAAGATGTGTGACAAATCCAAGAGAATATCTTTCTAACTTATTACGATTTCAAAACATTGATATAACCAAGATACTCTAATCAAATACTTCCTCTTGCACAAACTTTAAGCTAAGCTTGGTGAATCATACCCTTTGAGGAATTTATCATGTTGTCAACCAGCCTTTCATTATTACTTCTTTGCTCATGCTATGGCTATCAAGATAAACCTGATGTTTTAGAGCGATTACCCCGCGAAAATCTTTTGCTCTTTAGAAATGCCATGGGCAAACCCACTCCCGTCACCAGCGTGGAAGATTGGCAAAAGCGCAAAGCGGAGATTATCAGGGGTATGGAATCCGTGATGGGGAAACTGCCCGGAAAGGAAAAACGCATCGCTTTAGAGGTTAAAGTCGAAGAAGAATTTGATGGTGGCACCTACGTGCGAAAATTAATCTCTTATGCCAGCGAACCCAACTCCCGAGTAACAGCTTATCTTTGCATTCCTAAGGATGTGCTTTCAGGAAAAAGAAAAGCAAGCGCGGTGCTTTGCCTGCATGGCACCAACAATCAAATAGGCCATGGCACCGTTGTGGGTATAGGTAATGTTGCCAATCGTGGCTATGCGATGGAATTAACCCAGCGGGGTTATATCACCTTATCGCCTAGTTATCCGCAGCTTGCAAAGTATCAGCCTGATATTAAAGCTTTGGGTTGGGAAAGTGGCACGCTAAAAGCAGTCTGGGATAATATCCGTGGTCTTGATTATCTGGAAACTCTGCCTTACCTTTCTAACAATAACTTTGGCGCAGTGGGCCAATCTCTTGGTGGGCATAACTCCGTTTACACCGCTGTTTTTGATGAACGCATCAAAGTGATTGTCTCTAGTTGCGGGCTGGATTCTTATCTCGATTACATGGGTGGTAGCCCCAAGGTCTGGGAGTTAGAGAAAGGCTGGTGCCAAACGAGATACATGCCTAAGCTCGCATCCTATAAAGGAAGGCTCGAACAAATCCCGTTTGATTTTCACGAAATGATTGGCGCACTTGCACCCCGAAATACCCTCATCATCTCGCCTACCATGGATAGAAATTTTAAAGCAGATAGTGTGGATAGAGTCGCTGCATCTGCGGGCAAGATTTATTCGCTATATAAGAAGCCCGAGAATTTAAAAGTGCTCCACCCAGATGGCGGACATGACTTCAACCCGGAAATGCGAGAAGCAGCTTTCAAACTCTTTGATAAAGTTCTCGAAGGGAAATAACACTGGCCCCGTCACTTTTTCTTTTTGCTTTTTCTCTTTTATTCTTTTTCTCTTTTTTGCTTTTACTTCCCCCAACTCCCAACCCTCTTCCCTCCGGGAAAAGGGCCCT
>CAJCCR010000317.1 GCA_903960945.1 uncultured Planctomycetaceae bacterium | reverse complement strand
GCTTATAGCAATTAATTGGCCCTAGCCGCAGCTTTAGGTTCAACAACTTCATTGACATAATAGAAATCGATGTAACCAATCATCATTTCTTCCCAAGTTTGTTCGCCCCAGAATACGGGTTTCCACGGAGCAGGATTAGCAGGATTCAACTTTGAATTGTCGAAGCGGGCAATACATTTGATTTTGCTTCCCTTGGGAACTTTCAGGGGTTCTTTAAGTCGATAAGTGTTTTGCCAGTTAAAGTCGTATTGGGGAACAGAGAGTATGGTTTCGACTTTGCCATCGGGGTGGTGAAGCTGGTATTCGAAATCCTTACCTCGAAGATGCATATGCGGAAAGAATGAAAGAATTACTGCATCATTTTTTGCAGTGATGGAAGATTCGACCTCGTGATTAAAGGCGAATGGCGGAATAAGGAACATGGAGTTTGCTATGCCATGGGTCTCAATGTTTTGTTTTGGTTTTTCTTTGCAGAAAACAAACGCAACCTCAGAACGATCCTTTTCTTCTTTGCCTGTGGGTGTGTAATGAATCTGCCAGATGATTTCGGAACCTGCGGGAATTCTTCTGCCCATCCCCTGAGGATGAATTACGGGTTCTGCGCCGGGTGCAGTTGCAGCAATCCAAACGGGCCGCTTTCCTTTACCTGGTTCACGGTAAAATACAATGATATGGTGAACTACAGAACGATTGCCCGGCTTAGCCTCAGCGGCCTGCAGCCACATGTCTTCTTTGAAATTGGTTTTAACCCTGAAGTATTTGTAGCCTACGGTTCCTTTGGGTTGAATTGTTACTTCCTCGGGAATCTGAAAAACAATGTCGGGTTTTCCTAATCTCCATCCTTCGCTAAAAGCTGAGGGTTTTGGTGCTTTAGCAAGATCGCCAGCAGGCATGCCTGCATCAAACCATGAACCAATTTGGGAGATTTCTTCAGAGCTTAATTTGCGTTCGTTTGCGAAATGTCCAAAGCGAGTATCAGCGTGCCAAGGCGGCATAGTATGAAGGGAAGTTACTTCTTTAATCATCGCACCATTGTTTTTTGCGTCTTCGTAGGAGAGTAATGAAAATGGTGCTGCGGTTCCGGGATGATGGCAATCAGCGCAATGCTTGAAAAGGATGCTAGCGATATGCGATTCATAAGTGATTTTGGAACTGATGGCTTTTGATGAATGGGTTATTAAACAGCCCGGTGGTTCCGTAAAAGCCACGGTTATTTTCTTCAAATTTAAAACTTGATCGATGGAGTTTGCGAGATCATTGATGGTTGGTTTTTCTTTTCTAGCAGTGTTACTGATCTGGTCATCGATTCGCCCTTGGTATTGGATATTTCTTCTTTGATCGAGCACAAAGGCTTCACTTGATCTGCGTGCCCCAAACAATCGCAAGGTGATTTGTTCAGAATCATAAACAACAGGGAAGCTGATTTTAAACTCACGCACATGATTGTTGATTGAATCTTTATTGTCGCCCGAGTTTGCATACACCCCGATGAATTGTGCTTCGCTTTTTTTGTATTTTTGGCTTAGTTCATTAAGGGTGGGAATGTAGGCATTACTTACGGGGCAATTTGTACTAAGAAACACAAAGACTAGGCTTTTACTTTCGTTAAAGTCAGAAAGGGAGGCTTTTTTATCGTTGGGCAATGGAAGCACGAAGTTGGGGATTTTCCTGCCAATCGAACCCGGTTGGGGGTTGTTTGGATCCGCCTTTACTTTCGGGCCATAGGACTGATTGAGTAATAGCAACGTAATTAAGATTAAGTGGTTCATTTATTTAACTCTCGATAATCAAAGAACATAAAATATGGGCCCAAATCAGATTACTTTACTTCTTAACCCTAATGCACCATAAGAGCTGAAAGCTCGAATTAGGACTTCCCATCGCATTACGTTACTCGAAAAGCGGGCCAGTTTTCGGCATGAAGGACGTAGTTAGAGTCATCCACATTAATAATGCTAAAGCTTTAAGGTGCATACTATTTCTTTTGGTTAAATAACCATTTAATCATTTCGGGGTCAGAATAAGCGTTGACCCAAGAGTTATGCCCAACTTCTGGGTAAAGAGTTAGTTTCGGATTACCACCCGCTTTTTTGATTGCTTCGATCATGTTGGTGGATCGTTCTGGTTTAACCACGGTGTCTTTGCTTCCGTGGAAAGCCCAGATTGGAATTTTAGCTATTATCTGAGCGTCTTTTTTATCTCCGCCTCCGCAAACCGGAACAGCAGCAGCAAATAAATCGGGCTTACGCGCAATCAAATCCCAGGTGCCATAGCCTCCCATGGATAGCCCTGTGATATAAATTCGATTTGTATCAATGGGGAATTGGGTCGGTAAAGTGTCGATTAATTTAAGGAGCAGTGTTGCGGGGTCGCTTGGCTTTTCCGGCCTTTGATGAGAGGCTGCAGACCAATCAACTTCAGCCCATTTCTTTTCGTTGGGGCATTGTGGTGCAATCAAAAAGCACGGAAATGATTTTCGTGACTCAGGTTTTGCAAAGTCTTTAACACCGTGGACAAGTTGCAAATCGTTATCTGAACCGCGCTCGCCTGCTCCATGAAGGAAAATAACTAGAGGGTATTTCGTTGCTGGCGTTGGGTTTTCAGGGGTCATCATCTGGTAAAGTAGTTTTTCTTTTCCAGACTCAAAGGTTTCTTTTTTAAGGTGAGTGCGCCAAGCCATATCGGGTATTCCTTTGTTGCCTGTGGTGGTTTGTTGCGACAAAAAGCTAGTTACGATTAATGATAGTAGCGCAATATTCATGAGGAGTCTTCTCTATTAAATAAGTGATTCCGAAACTGATTTTAACAAAGTATTTCCTTAACCACTCGGGCAGGTTTACCTGCGGTTAGTACCTGAGCTTGTCCATTGTGGAAGTAAACCATTTTCGAATGGTCTAACCCAAAAAGGTGAAGGATAGTTGCTTGGAAATCGTTTGGATTGACGATGTTGACTGCGGCTCGGTGCCCAACTTCGTCGGTTTCGCCATAAGTTATGCCAGGTTTTATCCCGCCCCCGGCAAGCCAGATCGAGAAACCCTGACCGTTGTGGTCACGGCCTGCTTCTTCATTAAATTCGCCTTCGACTACAGGAAGCCTGCCGATCTCACCTCCAAAATGAACTAAGGTGGTGTCTAAAAGTCCGCGCTGTTTCAAGTCCATTACCAAGGCTGCAGCAGGTTGATCCGTTTTTCTGCAAATGCTTGAAAGGCCTTTTTTGAG
>CAJCCR010000316.1 GCA_903960945.1 uncultured Planctomycetaceae bacterium | reverse complement strand
TAAGAGTTTTTATCTGTGCTTGATCAATAGTCGGCTCGAAGCCGATGGTTTTATCTTGTGAAATATCCCGTTCGGGAGAAGTTGGTTCGATGTGAAGGATGGTCTTGGAATTATTAATTGCGCTTTTGAAGGCATCAAGCAAGCTTGGGTTCGCAGCGCAAGCTTCTTCGGGCGTCAGGGTGTTACCCGACTTTGTCTGCTCTTGATACTTCTTTAAAATTTCCTGTAGCTCTTTGCTGTCTTGCATTGCTAATGATCCAATAGATGAAAGGAAATCTATTAGATATCATAACCGCAGTTGGCGATTTAGCAGCAAGAAATTAGGAAGCCCTGCCTGCGACAAAGATTCCCCCAGTAAAGGAGGGATCAAAAGCGAAGAAGTTGAGTGGGAAAGGCTGGTTAAGAGAATTAAAGGTGCTGACATTGGGGCCCCCGCCTATCCCTGCGCCAGTGATGATATCTGCACTTGTGGAGGTGGAGGACATTAACCCGGTAGAAACACGAACGCCCCCAGAAAAGCCCACGGCATAGGCGAAGAAGTTTTGCACCATGTTTCCGCTATTATCAAAGACCCGAACATTAGGGCCCCCACCCGCCCCAGCGCCTACTAAGATTTTGTCAAATGAACCGCCGCCGATGTTTCCTGACCCTACATAAACACCACCTAAGAAAGTGGGATCATAGGCGAAGAAATCTTGAATGACAGCAAGGTTTGCACCTGAAAGAACTTTGATTCTGGGCCCGCCCCCTGCCCCTGCGCCAACGATGATATCGTAATTGGAATCGCCATCGATCAAACCTGCTGCGAGGTTGACACCGCCTGTGAAGGTTGATTCAAAAGCGAAGAAATCTAAAAGGATGGCACCATTAAGGCCACTGAAAACAGTGACTCGCGGGCCACCGCCTGGGCCAGCCCCAACCAGCATATCATCGTAGCCATCGTTGTTGATATCTGCGGAGGCAACTGTAACGCCCCCAGTGAAGGTGGATTCGAAAGCAAAGAAGTTGTAGAGGACGGTGGTGTAATCTGCACCGGAGAATACTTTGATATTAGGTCCGCCACCCGCACCGGGGCCGGTAATGATATCAACAAAACCATCGCGGTTAACATCGCCCATTGCAATAGTAAAGCCACCTGTGAATGCAGAACTATAGGCTTGAATATCTGCAACGGATTCATCTGGATTAGTTACGGTTGAATCATAAACATGCACATTGGGTGTAGAAAAAGAACCATTGCCTGCACCAGGGCTTGCAGCAAAATTCGTGGTCGTAATGCGATTGCCAACAGGGGTACCAACGATGAGATCAATGGCTCGGGCAAAGGCAGAAACCCTAGCATAAGATCCGGTAGAACCAAACTTACTATCATCCGTTGATCCACTTACAATTCCAGCAATGGTCAAACCGGAAGAAGTGTTGATGAAGGCAGGGCCACCAGAATCGCCAGCGCCCACTGCGGTTTCAACCAAAGTTGCACCGCTAAAAACCCCCAGAGTTGAAGGAATACCGTAATCATTGGTGAAGGCGTTTTCTGCGGAGGTTCCATCATCAAAGTCGTAGGCGAGATTGCGGAAATAGTCGGGCCCTTCGGTTAAATTGTCAGTGGCTTCAAAAGTATTGGTTCCAACTCTTTTAGTTCCGGAAGAGCCATCGGTCTCGCCGGTTGCACCATCTCCCGTTTGGCCATACCCCACCATGGTAAAGTCTTGACCGATTTCATCATGCAGGCGGTAGATATCGTATCCTTGAATGCCAGATGGAACGACACCGTTGATTCGTATAAGTGCCACATCGTTGGGAACAATCGTGTTATCATCGTTTGGATCATACCCGTTAACAATGAAAACATCATCAGTGGTATAGATGATACTTTGGGTTCCACCAGCGGTTACGAAATCGATGGTTCCAGAAAGCTTGGTGCCACTATTATTGGTGACGACATGTGCAGCGGTAAGAATGAAGGTTCTATCGACTAAAAGGCTACCCGTGCCAATGAAAGCGCTAGCGCCATCAATTGCGTTGATAAGAACCACCCCATCATACTGGGGTGCTAAAGTAGGTGGGGCATCAGCAAAAGCGCCAACGACTGGAACGGTGCGGTCTTCAAGGAATTCGAGGGCTAATTTTTTTGACAGGTGTTGTTTTTTAGTGTGCTTCATATTAATCCTTTAAAGGAGCCTAAATCTTTCCCCATGTGCCCCACTTTACACAATACTCCTTGTTTTACAAACTCCTTTTATCGATAAATTAATGTTAGGGTCGCAAGAAAACCCTTTTATGAGTTGTATTTCTGTGCCCAATAATTAAATCGACTTCTTAGAGG
>CAJCCR010000315.1 GCA_903960945.1 uncultured Planctomycetaceae bacterium | reverse complement strand
TGCAGTAAGCTTTGGGCTCAATGATAAACTCACGAATGATCGCATGAAACTCGCTGGGTTACAGGAGAACCTTGGGTTCGAGCGAATTCGTGCCAACGATATTACCAAGGCTGCTGTTTGGTTTGCTGCTTCGCTTATGAATGAAAGCGATACAGAAAAAACTCTGATGAAAAGGCTGCGCATGGGCGCCTTGATGGATGATTTCATCTGGATTCGTTCATATGTGGTTCACGATCAAGGGGTTCAGGGAAGCCAATGGTCTCCTTCGGGAAAATATTATCTAAGTTACGGAGAAGACAAATCCATTAGGGTGCATGACCCGGAAATATTCCCCACCACTTTGAAAAATCCTACTACGATTGCGGAGTATAACTTCGCCGATTCCTTTGATGCAGGCATTCGAACTGTATGCTTCTTTGGTGAGGATCGGATTCTAATTTTAACCACGGATAACAATCTTCATGTATGGCATTGGAAAAAAGAAAAAGAAATAAAACCTGTTGCTGGGGGAATCAAAACCCTTGCGATTGATGCTAAAAACAGTTCGATTGCATACGCCCAAGGGAACAAATTATTAATTGATCGCAAAAGCTTAGAAAATGACAAACTTCAAGCAAACTCTGAAACCGAGACGGGTATTGGATCAATTGAACAAATTATTTTCACCCATGATGGATCAGAAATTATTGCAAGATCTGAAACTGAAATTGTTCACATCATTCCCGGCGGGAAAATTCAGAAATTAATTGGCATTGAAGGTGATCTCAACTGCATGGCATTAAGCCCTGATTCCCTTATCGTCGCCGCTGGTGATGCCAATGGAAAAATAAAACTCTGGCATCGGGAAAACCAGCAGTTCATTCTCAAGCATTCCGTTTCACAAATGGATTCCATCCTTTGCCTAGCTTTTAGTCAAGATTCAAAATTACTCGCATCAGGTGGCGTAGATAATCGCGCAGTGGTTTGGAATGTGAACAATGGCAGCTTTAAATACCAGATCCAACATGATGGTGATGTCACCTGTCTATCATTTTCAAATGATCCCGAGTGGTTGATCACAGGTGCAGACGACAATACTGTTCGCATTTCTTACAAAGAAACAGGCAGACCTGCAAGCAGTAATCTTGTTTACAATGCCACCATGCGATTTATTACTCCTCACCCACGCGCACCTTTGTTGGTAGCAGGTGGCGATGACAATACTTGTGTACTTTGGGACATGCAGCCAAAGAATCAAATATCGATTCCACTCGATAAAAAGTTAGATCAGTTTATCATTGGAAAAAAAGAAGGTATTTATCACCGAAATGGATCAGCGGTAACCTATGCGCCATCCGAATCAATTGCCAAAGCTTTTAATGATACCGCCGGAAGATTTGTGAAATTTAAACAATCCAATCTCAATAATTCATCACAAATCATTCATGAAAATGCCGTTTCCATATCTGAGCTTGGACCTAAAGATTTGGTAATTCTTAGCAAAGATGGAACACTGGACATATGGCACAAGGAAACCAAACAGAAAGAAAAAATCGTACAGCGACCCATGCTTGAAAATCAAAAAATCGTAATCAAAGGTTCGTCTATTGGCAAATTTTTCATGCTGGAAATTCCGCTGGGCGATGGCCGCAAAGTTCGTGAGCTCTACTCTCGCGATGGGAAAAAAATCGAACATGTAAGCTTAGAGAATAGCAATGTAATCATCTTTAACGAAGATGATTCTAAAGTCGCTTTTGGTAACTTCGATGGCTCGATTTCAATATTTGAAACCACAAATGAATCTTTGATTGAAAAAGCTGTTTTGAAGGAATCACACAAGGGCGCTGTTGCAAGTATGGCGTTTTCCAAGGATGGGAAACTGATCGCATCGGGCGGTGAAGATATGTTCATACGGGTGTGGAATATCGATTCCAAAAAACCATTGTGGGTAGAACCCAAAGACCCTCATCATGCGGCCAAAGTTGGTGTCTTAGTAATTGATAATTCTAATGGGCAAATCTTATCAGGAGGAGAAGACAACACCCTCCGGGTTTGGAACCTTAAAGACGGCAAACAAATCAATGAAGCCATGCTTCATAATAGTTCGGTTATAGGAATCAAACTTTGGGATGGTGGTAGCAAATCGAAGGTAAAAAATATTGCTTTTACTTTATCTTCTGAGGGTGCTGTTTATTTTTGGGATTTAACTTCCGGGAAGTTACTTGCACCGCCAGCACTTACTCCAAGTTATTTAATACAAGATTTTGGCATTTTAAATGATTGCGTGAATGATCCTGTTGTTTTATTTGGAGGTTCATTTGGCACAATGCTTGCTAAACGCCTTCAAGCAGCGCCAGATAAATCTGCGCAGCAACTGCGTGAATTTTCAGAATATCACCCCGCATTCAAATTGCAGGATAAGGATGGGTCATCCAAGGGAACGGTTCTAGTACCTCTTGCGGGCTCTGTTATCATTCCACCAAAAGGATCAGACCCCAAGAAAGAAGACGACTACCTTATGCACAAGGTGCTGAATGATTTCAAGGGCGAGTTCCCACCCATTCCCAAACTTACTGCAGATTAGCCCTCAATTAAATGATTAACGTTTACTCCTGATTCGGTTGATCTTTTTATTAATATGCTGTTAATTATAAGCAAATGGTTATGATATCTAATAGATTTCCTTTCATCTATTGGATCATTCGCAATGCAAGACAGCAAAGAACTACAGGAAATTTTAAGGAAGTATGAAGAGCAGACAAAGTCGGGCAACACCCTAACGCCCGAAGAAGCTTGTGCTGCGAACCCTAGCCTGCTTGATGCCTTCAAAAGCGCAATTAATAATTCCAAGACCATCCTTCACATCGAACCAACTTCTCCCGAACGGGATATTTCACAAGATAAAACCATCGGCTTCGAGCCGACTATTGATCAAGCACAGATAAAAACTCTTA
>CAJCCR010000314.1 GCA_903960945.1 uncultured Planctomycetaceae bacterium | reverse complement strand
CTCGATACACTTGATGCCACGAAATCGATCAAGCGCATAAAAGTAACCATCCCGAACCAAGGGCGAACACATCAGCATACTGAGTTGCTTACCTTCCCAAACCACCTTGGGGCCAGCAGGGGCAAGTTCAATCGCCTTGCTACCTGTCCAATAATCTGATGCAAGAAAAACTCCGTCATGAAATATTAGATCTGCAATCGCTACATCGTAATCCATGCCAACAGGGGATTTCCAAAGTATTGCTCCGGTCTTGGGGTCTAGCCCGCAAGCGTTCTGGGCACTCCACCAAACGATCTGCTTTTGCTTGTTCACAGTGAAAATCTGAGCGGAAGCATAGCCAGGCCTGTCTGCCCCCGAGCGCCAAACTTCTTTCCCTGTATCTTTATCCAAAGCAATAAAGCAGGCATCAGGCTTGCCCCCGATCTGCAACAACACCCGGTTTTCATCAATTAAGGGCGAAGAAGAATAACCCCAGGTTGGATACTTCGCGTTGAAGTCTGCAACTACATTGCGATGCCAAAGCACTTTACCCGTATTCATATCAAGGCAGTGGATGTCTCCAATAGATCCAAAAGCGTAAACCTTGCCTTGATGAATAGTGGGTGTGGTACGGGGGCCGTTCCCATAATCGAGTTTTTTGTAAGCAGCTTTGTAAGAGTGCAGCCAAAGTTGTTTTCCTGTAAGCGGTTCGAGGCAATGGATTCGTTCGAATTCCTCCGGTTCGTTTTCTTTGCCATCTTTGATTCGATCCATGACAAAGAGTTTATCGTTTGCGACAGCAATACCCCCATAGCCACCACCGAGCGGGAGTTTCCACAAAGGCTTGGCGTCTTTAGGAAGGTGAAGAGGGAACCGTGGTTCGTACCAGTTGCCATCGCGGGTGGGGCCACGCCATTGAGGCCAGTCTGCGTTAAGTTGCAACGGTGCTAGTGCGATGATGCAAAAGATTAGATTCATGATAAAACTCATGGTCAATTAGGATGGTACTTACCAGACTAGTTGACCATGAAAATCATACGGAAGGCAAGGAGAAATACTTTTAGGCAAACCAAGTAGGGAGTTCGCCAGCAGGCGGAAGATCAAGCACTGTGACCGCCCGAATTTGCGGATGACTCGAGACTTCCTTAAGCACAGATTCTGGTGGTCGTGCATCGAGGTTTAAAACAGCAATAGCTTCGCCACCCTGATTCTGCCTGCCTACATTCATCTGGGCAATGTTCACGCCATTTTTACCACAAATCGTGCCGATATGCCCGATCAACCCAGGTACATCCTTGTGGGTGAAGATGAGCAAAACCCCATCCATATGCGCATCTAATCGGTGCGAACCAAACTGTACTAGGCGCAGGTATTGGTTGCCGAATAGCGTTCCTGCAATGGTGATGGTTTCTTTGTCGCTTTGAATCGAAACTTTGATGAGTGAGCTGAAGTCGCCTTTTTCCATGGATGCCTGTTCAACAACTTCGACCCCCCGCTCGCTGGCGAGCATTCGTGCGTTGACGATGTTCACCTCTTGTTCCATGCCCCGTTCCAATAGGCCGGCTGCAAAAGCGCTGGTGACTAGGCGGGTGGATCGTTTTGCTATTTCGCCCCGATAAAGAATTTCGGCCCGTTGGATCGAGCCTTTGTTGAGTTGGGCTGCCATCAGGCCAAGCCTGTGCGCCAGATCAACGAAGGGTCGCATTTCTTCCATCTCTGCACGATCCATCGCGCCCATATTCACTGCAAAGCGAACCATTCCCTTGCATAGGAAATCAACCAATAGTTGGGCGGATTCCTTGGCAACCAGCAATTGTGCTTCAGCAGTTGCAGCACCGAGGTGTGGGGTTATCACTACATTGGGCATCTTTAGAAATGCGTGATCAGGCGTAATTGGCTCTTCGACAAACACATCGAATGCAGCGCCTGCAAGATGGCCTGAATTAATGCCATCGATCACAGCTTGCTCGTTGATGATGCCGCCGCGTGCGCAGTTGATCACCCGGGCGCCCTTGGGCAATAAGGCAACTTGCTTTGCGCCTATCATATCCTTGGTTTGCTCGGTAAGCGGGGTGTGCACGGTGATGAAATCACACTTAGGAAGGATTTCGTCAACAGATGCAAAAGATTCTATTCCAAGCTGTGCTGCTGCGGTAGGTGCAAGCACTGGATCGTAGCCAACCACTTTCATATCCAAGCCATTGGCCGCCCTGCGCGCTACTTCTCGGCCTATTCTGCCAAGCCCTAATACGCCTAGGGTTTTGCCTGTAAGTTGGCAGCCCAGAAACTTGCTCTTCTCCCACTTCCCTGCTCTCATGCTTGCATCTGCTGCAGGCACATGCCTTGCCATCGACATTAACAAACTGATGGTGTGTTCTGCGGTACTGAAAGTGTTGGCATCGGGTGTGTTCATAACAACAATACCCTTGCGGGTTGCTGCAGCAACATCGATGTTATCAACGCCAACGCCACCTCGGACAATAACCCTAAGCTTGCCAGGATTTTCGATCAGGTCTGCGGTGATGCGAGTACCGCTGCGTACTACCACACCATCTGCAAGACGAAGGGCTGCTTTGAGTTCTTCGCCCTTTAAGCCCGGCCTTTCATCGAGCTCGATGCCTGCATTACGCAGGATCTCAAGGCCCGGAAGTTCCATCTTGTCGCTAATCAATACTCTTGGCATAACAATTCTCCAGTTACTAGGCCTTCGCCTTGATTCCCGAGGTGAGTGATTTCTGCGCTGCTGCAATCCCTGCGCCCGGTTCCAGTTTATGGCCCATTTCAACCAATACCATCTCAATTGCACTTACTGCGGTAAGAACATCAAACATATCCATGTACCCCATGTGGGCAACTCGGATAATTTTACCCTTTAATGAATCTTGGCCGCCAGCCACCTTAACTCCATAACCTTTTTCAAGGCGAGTCAGAATTTCTGTACCATCGATTCCTTCAGGAACCCAAGCAACGGTAAGGCCATCAACTGGATCTTCTGCAAGCAGTTTAAGATTCATTGCGCTAAGGCCGGCTCGACAAGCCTTGCCCATTCTTGCATGGCGTGCCCAGGTGTTTTCAATGCCCTCTGCTCGCAGCATTTTCAAGCTATGGCGCAGAGCTTTCACCAAAGTATTGGCAGGGGTAAAAGGGGTATCGTTATTCTTTAAGTTATCACGATACTTCTTTAAATCGAAGTAAAAGGATTTTTGCTGGGTGTTGGCATCAATCAGTTTCCAAGCTTTGTCGGAAACCGAAACGAACGCCAAGCCTGCTGGAAGCATCAATGCTTTTTGCGAACCTGTCACGCACATATCAACGCCCCAATCGTCGGTTCTGCATTCCATAACGGCAAGCCCGCTGATCGCATCTACGATCAATATTTGTGGCTTATCTTTAAGGATAGCGCCAAACGCTTTGATATCGTTGCGGGCACCTGTTGCTGTTTCACACAAAGTACTGCAAACAATCTTGGCATCGGGATGTTCTTTAAGAGCAGCTTCAAGTTGGGCGGGGGAAACGGACTTCCCATAAGGTACGGTGATTTCGATGGGGATCAGGCCAAATGCCTTGCTGATATTGCGCCATCGTTCGCCCCAGCGACCCGAAATAAGGCAGATTGCTTTGTCGCCAGGTGCTGCGGTGCTGGTGATTGCAGCTTCCATAGCGCCTGTGCCAGAGCAAGTTAGGGGTAGGACAAGATTTTTGGTGCAGTATACATACTTTAAATCTTCGAGAACTTCTGCAAGAATAGCCCGGAATTGTCCGGAACGATGGAAAGTGACCGGTTTGGCAAGCTCTAAGAGCGTTTCTTCGGGGACTGGGGTTGGTCCGGGGGTCATTAATCGTTGCTTTAACATGCATGTTCTCCTGAAAATGACTACGCATTACTTCCAAAGATTAGATTAGGAATCATGCCAATTTCTTCCAATGAAATATTGGATGTTCTCGTCTTAATAACCGTTAAGTGATCATGTGCCTTAACTGCTTTAAACCTAATTTATATATAGACTTCCGCTTTAATAGGCGGTGTTGATGAGGCTTATTTATAGAGTGAAAAAAAGCAATTACCCTTAGATGTAGATTTATTTTGGCATTAGATCGGAAAGCCGGTTATTCACACTGGCAATCATTAAATTCCTCTCAGAATGCCAGTTTTTGCTGGAATTGCCATTTGACCTGCTTTAACTTTATTGTGAAGAAGTGGATTTTTCCCACCGGTTTTTATTTCATTTGAGGTCACACCCATGCGTAAGTATCTTGCCACTGCACTTTTTGCAGTACTCCCTCTTGGTTTTTTCTTGGCAAATGGCTCGTCCGAGGCATCAGCCCGAGACCGAGGCTTTTTGAGTAATTTATTTTCCAAGCGCAAAGCTACGGAATGCGAAGCACCTTGTGCCGAACCTGCAAAAGCTCAAGAACCTAAAAAAGAAACTCCTAAGCCTGAAGTTAAACCAGAGCCTAAAAAAGAAACTCCCAAGCCTGAAGTTAAACCAGAACCTAAAAAAGAAACTCCTAAGCCTGAAGTAAAAAAAGAAGCTCCCAAGGATCAACCTAAAAAAACTGAACCCGTAACTTCTTCCACCCCTCCTGCTGGGTTTGTCAACCTCTTCAATGGCAAAGATTTTGGCAATTGGTGGGGATTTGGTACTTCCGATCCACGCAAGTTCAAAGCACTACCCCCCGCTGAACAAGCCAAGATCAAAGAAGCCAACATGAAAGATATTCTGGCTCATTGGAAAGTTGAAGGCAATGAAATCGTTAACGATGGTAAGGGCCTTTATCTTACCACCGAAAAAGAATTCGCAGATTATGAACTTCATCTTGAATACAAAATGCTGCCCAAGGGTGATAGCGGTGTCTATCTCAAGTACACTCCCCAAGTTCAAATCTGGGATTTTCTTGATAAAGAAAAATTCAAGCTTGGTGCAGACAAGGGTTCTGGCGGCCTTTGGAATAACTCCCCTGGCACCCCAGGCAAAGATCCGCTTGTTCTTGCTGACAAACCTTTTGGCGAATGGAATAAGTTCCGCATTATCCAAGTGGGCGCTCGTACTACGATTTACCTCAACGATAAGCTTGTTGTAGATAACGCAATCCTTGAAAACTTTTTCGATCGCAAGATGCCACTCCTTTATAAGGGTGCAATTCAGTTGCAAACCCATGGCAGCGAAATTCGCTGGAAGAATATTTTCATCAAGGAACTTTCTCCTGCAGAAGCCAACAAACACCTTGCAAGCAAAGGCAATACCGGATTCGAATCCTTGTTCGATGGCAAAACCCTCAAGGGTTGGACTGGCGCCAACGATAACTACGAAGTTATTGAAGACTCCATCCAGTGCAAAAAAGGCAAGGGCGGTGTTCTTTACACCGAAAAGAAATACAGCGACTTTGTCGTTCGACTCGAATTCATGGTTCCCCCAGGTGGTAATAATGGCCTTGCCATCCGCTACCCAGGTGGTAACAAAGATGCTGCTTACATTGGCATGACGGAACTTCAAGTGCTTGATAACGAAGATGCCAAATACGCAAAGCTGGATGCACGCCAATACCATGGTAGTTCTTACGGCATGGCTGCTGCACACCGTGGTTACCTTCGTGCTCCTAATACTTGGAACTATCAGGAAGTAACTGTTAAAGGTTCTACCATCAAGGTTGAACTCAATGGCAACATCATCCTTGATACCGATCTTTCGAAGATCACCGATTACATGGCAAAAAGCCCACATCCTGGCAAGGATTTAAAGGAAGGTCACTTCGGCTTTGCTGGCCATAGCGACCCTGTAAGATTCCGTAACTTGCAGATCAAGCCGATTGTTGCCAAGTAAATTTGATCCGTTTAATCCGAAGCCGTCATGCGTAACATCGCCTGACGGCTTTTTTTGTTTCTATTTTTTAACTATTCACTCTTATCCCTTTTTTGTGGGTTATAATCAGTTTAAGCGTTGTACTTTAACTTTCATGGGTTTCGTTGATATGCCTTTGTTAAAAGTTCATCCATTTAACTCCCGAAACGCATTCACTCTCATCGAACTTCTCGTTGTTATTGCAATCATTAGCATTTTAATTGGATTGCTTCTTCCTGCTGTGCAAAAAGTTCGAGAATCTGCAGCCATGATGCAATGCATGGCTAATGGCAGACAATTATCCTTGGCGATGGCGAACTTTCATTCAGTGAATAACAAGTTGCCCAGTTACCATGGCACTTTTCCCGCAGTCGACCCAGCAAACGGCGGCACCAATGTGCAAAATGCTAATGTCTTTGGAAGTTGGATCGTCCACTTATTGCCTTACATCGAACTTGATAACTTGTACAAACAGATTGATGAGGATATTTCTGCAAACAATAACAACGGCGCTTCCTCAATAAATTCGAACCCCTGTGGTAAATCCATTTGGGTGCCCGCGCATTATACTGATAGGCCAATGCCACCCACTGGCGCAATGGTAAAAACACTTGATCCAGGCACCAATCAATGGAACCCAGCTTGTGCTGTTCAAGATATCACCGCTGCCTCCTCAATTGGAATCTGGAATCCTAAGATTCGCACTAAAACAATTTCTCTTCTTCGATGCCCTTCAGATTCTACCCTTCCATTGAATTCTCTTTCTTCCGAGGGATGGGCCGTCACCAACTACCTCGCCAACTGGAATGTCCTTGGCGCTTCTCAAGGCGATGCAACGGCTCCCTTTGGACTTTGGAGCAAAAACAACCTCGGGTTCTTTTCTCCTCCTGTTTCCTTTTCCACTGTTTCCGATGGTCTTTCTAACACCATTCTCGCTGCAGAAGGCTTTGCCCTTTGCGATGGCAGAAGCCGCAGCGCTTTTTATGCCGCCAATCGACATAACCTCGGCATAACCGAAGGTGGCCGTATTGTTGTTCCCGAGCTAGTTATGGAAATTCCCAAAGGCGATTACGATGGGCCCAATGGCGTGCCCAACACCATGATGTTTCAAGTTAAACCCTTTGCTGGTTCCTCTGATGCAAATCCAGACAATCAAGATTGTTGTCATCGCTGGCGAGCTCAAACCCCACACCAAACCATGAATATTTTCATGGCAGATGGCAGCTCCCGCAAATTAACCAAGGATATTTCCATCTATGTCTGGGCTCTTCTTCTTCTTCCCGCAGATGGCAAAGTTACACCCGATTTTTAATCTCACTTCTAAACCAAGCACACACTCTCTTTGTGAACTCATAGGCCTACTGCTTTTTTATTTGACAAACTTATAGAGGTGTTCATCGGTGCGCAAATACATGGCACCTTCTGAAAACGCGGGGGTTGCCAAGGTTCGGCCCGGAAAAAACCTAGCCCTTTTTGATTCTCAGCGACCCAGAGTGAAAACACGAAGGATTTCGAGCGATTCATCAAGCATGTCCAGGGCCTTTTGCGGCCGGACTAGGGTCCTGGTGTGAAATAACAATGTCTGTCCATCGGCCTCACAATAAAATCTGCGTCCGCGCTGGGATTTAAGATACGCTCTGACTTCGTTGGTCAAGACGGCTTGCACCGCTACAACATCTGCCGCCTGAAGATGATAAGCATTATTAAAATCCGCATCGTCAGGATACTCAAAGAATGAAACTGCGGCCCTCTTCCCAACCAGCTTTATTGTTTGCCGGGAAAACCAAGTTGCAGGCTGAATGCTGAAGTATGGAAGTTCTAGCAGTTCGGACCGGATCATGCAGACGGTCTGTCGCCTGTTGTCTTCAGAGGCAGGGATCATGTAGTCGGCAACGCAGCGCCAGCAGCCATTTGAATCGGATACCAGAACATCATAGCCGCATTCTATGCCAGTGAATGTTTCAAAGTGGGAATAACCCTGTAGCACGTCAGCACTTTCTTTTGTGTACTTGAAACCAGAGGCGTCTGCAATGTCGGCGCGCGTTGAAGAATTCCTATCTTTCAACAGCCAAGCGAAGATTGCAAAGGAAAAAGCGAAGATTGCAAAGGAAAAAATGATGGATGGGATCAGTATCAAAACACTCTGGGGAATATCAAACATAGGACAGACCCTCTACTAAGTATAAACGATGGAAGACTTAACTTAACCGCATGCACTCCTAAATGACTAAGTTGAAGGCAACAGTCGTTTTGCAAAACCATGTTTTTATTTTCATTAATAATAAAGCAAAAGAATAATCCTTAAGGCTTTAAACTTAAAAACACAGTTCAAAATTTTATAACTAAAAATAGACTTAACTAGGCTGTAATAGAAGTCAAAGAATTTCTCAAGAATAATCAATCTGGGCAATCAAAGATCTCGGCTTTTGGGGCTGGAGTGTAAGATTGCGTTGTCTTCCTCAGCATGGAACTTTGTCTGCTAACCTACCGCACTTTCAAATCTGTATAACAAAAAAAATCAGGTCGCCTTTGCATGACTTTCGAAAAGAGATCTGACCCTTTTTTATTTGACAAACTTATAGAGGTGTTCATCGGTGCGCAAATACATGGCGCCTTCTGAAAACGCAGGGGTTGCCAAGGTTCGGCCCGGTACACTGTTCTTACCAAGCACCGCAAATTTTTGCCCAACCTGCACCCATGTCGCCAAACCGTTCTCTGCTAAAAACAGAACTCGGCCATTCACAAAAATCGGCGATGCTGAGTAATTACTGTCGCTACTTAATCTTTCCATCCAATAGCGTTCACCCGTCTTAGCATTCACACAAGATGCAATACCTTTGTCCGAAACGAAGTAGAGTTCATCGCCAATCAAAAGCGGTGAGGGCGAACTAGGCGCTCCTTGCTTAAGCCGCCACACGATGTTGGATTCAGTAACATCCCCCTTACCACCAAGCTTGACCGCCAACAGTTCGGGGTTGTCATAATCGTGATTGTAGATAACAAGGCCATGGCCTAACGCAGGCTGAGGAACAACTGACCAACCCGGGGCCTTAACGCGCCAAAGCTCGGTACCAGTTTCCAGATCATAAGCAGCGAAGTGATCCGGGCCGGGCGCCATCTCTTGTGCTTTGCCATCGATCACCGCAACCGTTGGTGTAACAAACGAGTGGTTGATTTTTCCAACAACG
>CAJCCR010000313.1 GCA_903960945.1 uncultured Planctomycetaceae bacterium | reverse complement strand
TCGTACCATTAGTAGGTGGCGAACCCTACCTCGATAAGCCACCTCTGCTTTATTGGCTTACTATGTTTTCTTACCAAACATTTGGAGTAGGAGTTTGGCAGGCCCGATTGGTGCCAGCACTTGCATTATTGCTTGGATTCATTTTGACTTATGAACTTGGAAGAAGAATCGTTGGATCGCGGGAAGCGTTTGCTGGGACATTGTTTTTATTGCTATGCCCAGGATTTATCATCATGGGCAAGTTGCTAGTTCTGGATGGCTTGTTAGCCATGTGTATCCTTGCAACATTATTTGCGGGCCTTTTAGCGATTCGAAAAAATGAATTTCAAATGGGATGGTGGATTGCATCAGGGGTATTTGCTGCCTTGGGGGTGATCACAAAAGGGCCGATAGCGATTGTATTGACCGCTCCCTGTTTTTATTTGATCACAAGAATTGATGATAGGTTTCGAAAGCCAACCTTGAAGGCGTGGGGGCTATGGTTTGGGTTATCAATTGCATTATTTTTGCCTTGGTTTGTTTTTGTAGCTATTCGCAGGCCGGAGTTTCTATCGCATTTTGTTTGGGAACACCATGTGATGCGGTTTTTAGAACCGTTTGATCATCAACGGGGAGTGTTCTTTTATATCCCGGTGTTACTGTTTGGAATGTTGCCCTTACTGTTTGTGTTATGGCCTTGGATTAAATCGATGCAATCGGTGAGTTTAGAGCAAAGAACTACCCGTTCGAAAGAGACTGGGTTTTTATTGCTCGCAGGTTTCTGGTGTTTGTTTTTCTTTAGCCTATCGGGTTGTAAATTGCCCACTTATATACTTCCTGCTTTTCCGCCGTTGGCGTTGATGTTTGGTGCGTTTCTAGTTCGTAATCATTATTTACAAAAGAAATCGACACTAGTGATTGCAGGTGGTTTATTCCTTTTACTAGGTGTTACTCAAGGGGTTGCGCTGCCTTGGTATGCGGATTTCAGATCGCCTTTGATTGCAAAAAATATCATCAGGGAACTTTGCACTGATGAAAATCAGGCAGTGGTTTGCTATCCGAGGGAGTGTAATGCGGTTGCTTTTTATCTCGGAAGAGAAGACTTAAAAAATTATCGCAGTAAGGAATTTGATGAATTTCGAGATGTGCTGTTGTCTCGAAAAAAGACCGTGGTGCTATGCACTCATCGCCATGCGTTACAAGGATTGAAGCAATTATTGCCTGATGAGTTGGAAGTAAAGCAGGAGTACCGGCTGAATTTAAAGGAGCCTAATTTTCTGCCAAAAGACTTGGCAAAGAGGGCGCCCAAATTGTTGGGGGAAACTGCGTTGGGGTTGTGTGATATTGCAGTGATCGAACATCGTGTTGGAAGCACGATTAGAACCACAAGTTTCAAACCTGAAAATGAAGGAAAGCGTTAACCGCCCAGCTTATTGATGTAGGATCCATACATTTTCATAATCATAAAAATAATAAAACCAGCAGTGCATAGCCAGACAGCGCCGCCCATCAAGTAAAAAATAATCGAGAGTTGTCTGCCAGCTTCTTCAGAGTGGTAAAGGGCGAGCCGTTTGCAGGTTTCAGGGATGGATCCCGACTCTTCAGCGACTTCAATTTGCGCCAGATATTCTTCTGGGAAAATGCTGCATTGTGATAATGCTTCAACGATGGGTTGACCTTTTTTTATCGAGGAAAGTACAGGTTGGCAGGCTTGAATAAAAGCATCATTGGAGGTTATTTCCATGCTAAGCCTCAGGGCTTTTTTGGTGGACATTGTGGAATTGAGAGTCAGGCCAAGGCCGATGGAAAATTTCCCCAATGCGCTTTCTTTAAGGTAGGAGCCAACTACGGGAAGGTTGACAAAGATTGCGGATATTTTTGCCTTGAAGGCAACATTGCTTAGAACGATTTTCCATAGTAAAAAACCACCGATTATTATGCTGGTGATAATTCCCAAAAAGAAGATTGAGCCTGATGCGCCTTTTAGGCCCCAGCCCAAGGGGTCGTAATCAGTAAGAAATCCCAGAACAAAAATCAGAATTGCGATGACAGCAATGGCCATGCCTAATTGAAAAACAGGCATGGTGATTTGGCTTTTGAGCTTACGTTGAAGCATAGCTTGTTCGCCATAATGTCGGGAAAGTTCATCAAGGATTTCCGGTAGGTTGCCAGTTTCTTCCCCAACTTGAATCATGGAAAGCATAAGCAGTGGGAAAAGTTTTGAATGTTGATCAAAGCTTTCTTTAAGGGAATCACCCTTTGAAAGAGAATCTGCAATTTCGCCCGAGGCGATAGAAAGAGCCGAAGCGCCTCTTTTTTCCTCCATGCGGAGAATTCGAATGGGGTCTAACCCAGTATGTAGGCCCCGGGATAAAGTCCTGCAGAAGTTTTCTAAAGCAGGGGCACTTAGGTGGGAAGAAAACAAAATCAACCTCTTTTCGGATAATGTATTGCAAGGGTCGAAAACCCATCTTACTGCTGACTATAAATACTATTGAGTTTAAATTTCATTTAGTTATTGTAATTGGTCATGAGCATGGATCCTACAATATTGGAGAATTTTGACGGTAAGGTGAGGCTATTCCCTCTGCCCAATGTGGTGTTATTTCCTCGTGTTATCCAGCCATTGCATATTTTTGAACCGCGTTACAAGCAGATGGTGGAAGATGCCCTTGATGATAACGGTTTGATTGCATTGTGTTTGCTGCGGCCATCTGCTGGTTATGGTGCCAACAATGTGGCGCCTATCTATTCTGAAATTTGCATAGGAAAGATAGTTCAGGAAGAGCGATTACCTGATGGTCGGTTTAATTTGCTATTGCAAGGGGTTTCACGGGCAAAGATTATCAAAGAAGTGAACGACGGCAAGCTTTACCGTACAGCTAAAGTTGAGATTTTGCACGATGTGCCACTTGCTTCTGAAGAGAATGCAAATCGAATTCGGACCAAGTTGTTAAAGCGGATGACCAAGTGGTTTACGCAGCAACCCAGCGCTAAGGCGCAACTCGACCGGTTGGTGCAAAGTGATTTAAGCTTGGGTAATCTTTGCGATGTATTTAGTTTCGCATTGCCTTTAAGTGTAGATTTGAAAATTCTTCTTTTGCAGTTGGTGAATATAGAAGATCGAGCAATGTTGTTGCTTGAAGTGATCGAACAAATGACGCCTGAAATTACGAAGCCTGAAGCAAGCCCTGTGCCATCCAAAAAGTATCCACCCGATTTTAGTTCTAACTAACCCGTTCCAGTAAGGTTGCAATCCCCTGGCCACCGCCTATGCACATTGCAGCAAGAGCGTATTTGGCATTCGACCTTTTCATTTCGTGAACCATGGTGGTAATAATCCTTGCGCCTGATGCGCCCAACGGATGGCCCAGTGCCAAACCCCCACCCAGCTTGTTGATTTTTTCGGAATCGATTTTCAGTTCCTTTGCTACTGATAATACTTGTGCTGCAAAGGCTTCATTGATTTCAATGATCTCTATTTCATCTAAAGAGAGACCTGTTTTTTGAAGTATTTTTTGAATTGCGGGCACCGGGCCTATCCCCATGTACAAGGGGTCATTTCCCGCGATTGCCATAGCTTTGACTTTGGCCATAGGAACCAGCCCTAGCTCTTTTGCTTTTTGATCAGCCATGACCATGACTGCTGCAGCGCCCACGCTGAAAGGTGAAGCGTTGCCCGCGGTGATGGTTCCATTTTCTAGAAAAGCAGGTTTTAGCTTGGCCAGAGCTTGTAGCGAAGTGTCTGGCCGAATGGTTTGGTCAGTTGAAAAAGGTTGGAATTCACCTGTTATGGTATGGCCCCAGACGGGAAGTATTTCGTCTGTGAACAAACCATCTTTGGAGGCACCTGCGGCCCGTTTGTGGCTGCGTAAGGCAAATTCATCTTGAAGTTCCCTAGAGATTTGGAATTTCGATGCAAGATGCTCGCAAACCAAGCCCATATGAAAGGCATCAGCACAATGGCGTTTTAGCATCTGTGGGCTAAGCTCGGGGATGGTATCCCAGCCAGCTTTATGCATATCCTCAACGCCCCCTGCAATTGCGACATCATTTTCGCCAGTAAGAATTACCCTTGTTGCCTGATGAAGGGCCTCGAGGCTAGAACCACAATTTCGATTAACGGTGGTGCCACAAACCGTTAAGGGAAGGCCAGCAATCAAAACGGCTTGCCTGGCGACATTGTAGCCTTGCTCGTTGATTTGCCTGGCACAGCCCCAGAAAACATCGTTAATGAGATTGGGGTCGATGCCAGAGCGTTCGACAAGGTTTTTTAGAATATCGGCACTCAGATCGTCGGGCCTGACGAATCTGAAAATGCCCTGTTCGGGATGGGCACGAGCTATGGGAGATCGAACGGCCTGAACAATCCAAGCTTCAGTCATAAATTGATCCTGTTTCTATTTCGCTTTTGCGGAAGTAGTTTTGTCAGAGATACAGTATAGCGAGTTCCAGGTACGAATAAAAATTTCACCCTTGGAAATTGCAGGAGACGCATAGCACATTTCACCAAGTTCATTCTTGGAAAGAATCTCGAACTTAGGGCTGGCTTTGACCACCCAGGTATTGCCATCATCATCAGCGATATAAAATTTGCCATCGCCATAAACAATAGAAGCGTGATGCTTTTTGCCTAGTTTTTCCATCCAGAGTCGTTTGCCGGTTTTTGATTCGATGCAACCGAGATATCCAGTATCGGAAACGACATAGAAGTGCCCTTCATGAGCGATGGGAGAGGGAACATAGGAAGCGCCCTTGGGGCCGTTTTCTTTGTGTGGGATATGCCAAACGACATGGGATTTGGTGACATTACCACGGCCATCTGGGTTGATGCCCATGAGGTGATATTCAGGGAACCCGGTGGAAAGGAAAAGGATCTGGTCTAAAAACACGAGGCTAGCAACATATTGTTCGGTGGGGCCATCGATGATCCAGAGTAGTTTTCCAGTATCTGCATCGTAACCGGTGACACACTTGCTGCCGCTGAGAACAAGCTGGGTGACTCCGGGGAATTTTTCAGTTTTGATAAGTACGGGGGTGCAATAGCTTCTGGTTTTGTTAGGACGATCGACGCGCCATTTTTCTTTGCCCGAGTTTTTTTCGTAAGCCACGATATAGCCTTCAGCATCTTGATCACAATTAAGGATGACAAGATCCTTGTGAAGAACTGGGGAAGAGCAGAACCCATGGCGGGAGAGAAGCTTGCCTGGGCTTTGTTCCCAAACCTTGTTGCCTTCGAGGTCGTAACAAAACAAGCGAACAGCTGGGAAATCCATGAAGCTGATCCAGAGGTGTTTGCCATCGGAGGCGGGAGTAGCAGAGCTGAAGCTGTTTTCGCCATGCTTCTTTTCAAGGTCAGAAACTAAAAGAGGTTTGTCCCAAAGCACTTTGCCTGAATTACGATCGATGGAAAGAAGTCTGCGTTCGTGTTTATCTTCAAGGCAGGTGGAAAGAAAAATACGGTCATTGATGACGATGGGTGAAGAGTGGCCTTTACCTGGAATGGAAGTTTTCCAGCGAATGTTTTCGGTCTTGCCCCATTTGAGTGGAAGATTTTTTTCGGTAGAAATCCCATCGCCTCTAGGGCCCCGCCAAGCGGGCCATTCCTCTGCGAACAAGAAGCTGGATAAAGAGAAGAACGCAGTTAAGAAAAGAATGTTCCGATACATTTGGGAAGTCTCCGCTGTAAGGAATGCCAATCAATCAAATTGATGTATATATCCTAACGCTTCGAGAGGGGTTTTTCGCCCTTTTTCTTCCATGAAAAGCCCATCTTTTGTGATTTCCCCGATTTGAGTGATCCGAATGCCCTTTAATGGTTGGTCTTTTAACAATTGTTGGGCCTCAAATGCGGGTAGGGAAAACAAAAGCTCAAAGTCTTCGCCATCCGCCAAAGCGTGTTGCAGGGGGGATTTATCATCCTTCATCTGGAATGCAGAATCAGCAATGGGGATTTGATCAGCAAAAAGAATCGCACCACATTTACTTTCAGCGCATAAGCGATGAAGGTCGAGTGCAAGCCCATCGCTAAGGTCGATCATGGAGTTTAGGTTTGCAAGCTGCGAAAGAAGCTGCGCTTCAGCGATTCTAGGGGTAAAATCAAGATGTTTCCCTAGAATTGAGCCACCTAGCTGGCCGGTAACCAGAATGGCATCGCCCGGTTTGGCAGTGCTTCGAAGGATAGGCCCTTTTGGCCCGGGGTAACCTAGCAAAGTAATGCTGATTGCAAGGGGGCCGTTCCAAGAGTTGGTATCGCCGCCCACGATGGCGGTATCAAAGATATCTGCAGCTTGCTTTATACCGTAAAAAAGTTGTTGGGCGAGCTGTTTTCCGCCATTTCTAGGAAGCGCCAAGCTGACTAAAGCCGCCCGAGGTATGCCAGCCATGGCTGCAATATCGCTTAAATTGACGTTGATGGCTTTGCGCCCGACTCTTTCTGCGCCAGCTTCTGCCAAGATAAAGCAACTGCCTTCCAGCAGCATGTCGGAGGTTACGAGGCATGGTTTATCATTGGGCCAGGTAACAACAGCGGTATCATCCCCCGGGCCAACGGGAACCCAATCTTTGGGGGTTGCCTGGGTTCTGAGCCAGGAAATAAATTCAAGTTCAGCTTTATCGCCCATGGTTAATAATCCTTTAACAATTAATTCTTAAGTTATTGTTACGATAATGAATGCAGATTGCAGTAAAGTGTGTAAAATAATTTGTGATGACTTTAAATTTCTGATTAGTAATGTACCATGCGAAATGTACTATGCGAACCGACTACTCATTAAACCTGCCCATGGAATCCGCCTCGATCTTGGTTCGGGTATTTGATAAAAGCCCGATGAGAACCGAGAGCGAAATTTCTGCTCTTACCTTCAGTAATCCCCATACGATCCTGACGATCGAAGAAGATGGGATTCTGGGGTTCTGGAATATCAAAACAAACCAAGAACAGAATAAAAAAGAACTTGAACCGATGATACCGCTGTGGCGGTTTAATCAAGATGCAAGCTTGGCTGCAGGTGCATCTGATTATATCCATGTGATGGATGTACAATCTGGGGAACCCAAATGGGGCGCCCGATCTTTAAGCTGGGTTACTTCCTTGGCTTTTTCATTCGATAGTAGTCTTCTTGCAACCGGCCATGAAGATGGCAAAGTAAGGCTCTGGAACCTTAAGAATAAGAAACCCATTGCGGAGATTCATCTTTCTAAGTTGGGAGTTAGCGCACTTTCATTCAAACTCGATGGGCTTGAACTTGCAGTGGCCACCGAAGATTGCAGTATCACTCTATTGGAAACCACAAGCCTTAAACCAGTAGGGAAACTTATAGGTCATAAGGATCGAATTCCCAGTATGGTATGGTCGCCCGATGGTAGCAGGCTTTATTCTGCAGGGTGGGACACAACGGTAAGGGTTTGGGATGCAGTTGATCGCAAGCCTATTATTCTGCTAAACAGCCATGCTATTCAAGTGCAGGCAATTGCTTTAAGCCCAGATGGGAAATATCTGGCTTCTGCAGATTCGGATCTGCTGGTGCGAATTTGGTCGACCGAATTGTTTCAGGAGGTTTGTGCTGCTCGAGAGATGGATGAAGAGGTTCGTTTTCTTGCATTCAGCCCCAATAGCAAGACCATTGCAAGCGGGGGTGTGGTTCACATAACTGCGTGGGATTTTGAGCCCCAAACCAAATTAGCCCTTTCTGTACATCCGGGTATGCTGCGCAATTCTATTTGCGTACATCCGGTTCAAAATGAACTACTGGTTCTTAACCCAGGTAATGCACTCAACATTTGGAATATCGATAGCATAAAAGAAAAACCGTTCCCTTATGGGATGAATAATCCAGAAGACTTCCTTTCGTTTGCGCTTTCAAAAGATGGCGAAGTTCTTGCGGGTTCTTTTATCTTTCAAGGATCTAAGCAGCAGGTTGGAAACCCTTCAGGCTCTATCGCCCTTTGGGATTATCATGCAGGGAAACTCACTAGAATCGTAGAGAGTTCCTGCTCTCCTGCAACTAGTCTGGCTTTTTCACCCTGCGGAAAATTCTTGGCATCTGGTGGCGTTCTTGCCACTGAAGTTTGTGTTTGGAATCTTGAAAATAACACCCCTTCCATTCAACTCACGGATGCAGTTGATGGTAACTCCATCGCTGATATTGTTTTTGTTCCCGATGCGAATCGATTGGTGGTTGCAGGGGTCGATTGGTTGGCCACCAGCGGTAAAGATGGCCAGATTGCACTGTGGGATTTGGATACCAATAAGCTTGTTCATAGCTGCAACATGGGTGCATTTCACTTGGCGATAAGTGTTGATGCAAAGTACTTGGCTTGTGCGCTTGTTTGTAAGCAGGTCATGGTGCTGAATCTTCAAACTTTTGAAAAAGTTGCAATGCTCTGCGAGTTTCAACACTCCATCAACTCTATTTGCTTTAGCCCAGATGGGAAATTTCTTGCAGCCTCATCGGAAGATCAGCAGGTTCGATTTTGGTCTGTCGAAAACTTCACGCACCTTGGTACCCTCGCCATTGATTTTCGAGTCAAAGCCATCGCTTTTGGTACCGATTCCAACCACCTATTTGCCCTAGGCAATAATGATTATTGCTGCCAGTACGATGTGCATCAGTTTCTTGGTTTTTCCTCCGCAGAAAAATAAGGCTCTGTAATTAGGTGTTAACACCCTAAGCTTTTTATGAATACCTCTGAGAATCATGATTCCCAAAATAATTCAGGCCCCGCTAAATATAGCGACCTCGGGGGCAAATTGATTGGCGATTTCAAAGTGCTTCACAAATTAGGCCATGGCGGTATGGGCCAAGTCTTTCTTGCGGAACAGGTTTCACTTAAACGAAAAGTTGCACTCAAGATTTTAAGAGCCGATCTCGCTGAAGATAGTGATTCTCTACAACGATTTAAAAAAGAAGCCGAGGCCATCGCTCAGGTTGTTCACCCTTGTATCGTGCAAGTCTATGCCATTGGTGAAGCTGAGGGGCAGCATTTCATGGCACTTGAATATGTTGAGGGCAGGAATCTTAAGGAATATCTTGCACTAAGGGGAACTCTTGATATTCACTCTCTAGTCAGTGTACTAAGGCAGGTGGCATCTGCTTTACAGCGGGCAAGTGAATTGGGCATTATCCATCGCGATGTTAAACCAGAGAATATTCTTCTTACTCGAAAAGGCGAAGTTAAGGTTGCAGATTTTGGCCTAGCTCGCTTTGCAGCATTAATCCAACCCCTGAACCTTACGCAAACAGGAATGACTTTAGGCACGCCTTTGTATATGGCGCCCGAGCAGGTTGAAGGAAAACAGATTGACCAGCGCACCGATATTTATTCTCTTGGTGTGACCGCCTATCACATGATTGCAGGCCATCCACCTTACCAGGGAGAAACCGCGGTGGAGGTGGCACTTAAGCACTTGCGTGGTGAAGCCGAATTACTTGAAACCATTCGTCCAGATTTTTCCAAAGATATCTGCGAGTTGGTGCAAAAAATGATGTCGGTTGATCCGATGAAAAGGCCACAATCATTTGCTGAGGTTTTGAATTCTCTGGTGCAGATTTCTAATAAAGAAAAGATAGACCTCGAATTGCTTGCATCGTTTCCGAGTATAACCGCGATACGAAGCAGTACCACTCAGGTGTTTCAAAATAGTACTACAGGGGTTTATAAAGCGCCTGTTAATCCGTGGGGTGTGATTTCAAAAACCAGGCTGCTTTTAATCGGGGTTATCTTGGGTACGCTTTTTTTGGGCATGATAGCAGGACGTTTCTATGCGCATAATCAAACTCCACCTTTGACAATGATTTCAAACCTTCAGGAAATTGATGAAGATATTCTGGACAACAGCTACAGCGAACAATCATTAAAGCAGACTGTAGATCGTTATTTGAATTCCAATTCTAAGTCCAAGAACACCCCCGGTGGGTCAGGGGTCTGCACAGATCTTGGCCTGCTTTACCTGGGCAATCACAAGCTTGAAGATGCGGAAAAACTTTATCAATCCTGCAAGCTAAACAATAAGTACGAAGGATTGGGCAATCTTGGATTGGGGATTGTTTATGCTTTGAAAAGTGAGCCTAATAAATCACAGGAATACCTAAACAAGGTTAGCCAAAGTTTTGCAATTAACATTTGCAACACTTATCCGGAAATGAAGTTTTGGTTGAAAGAGGCTTTTTATTTTAATGCGCAAAATGGTGTAAAGGATGGGCAAAATGTTTCGAGATTGCTAAAAGATGCAGGGCCAAAGAGTAATAAGAAAAATCCTGATCTACCTAATAATAAAGGCCTTCCCCTACCGAAGTAAGGGAAAGCCTTTTGTGTTCCAATGAAGTTCAAAGAGTTTACTTCGAACCCAAAATCGCATCTTCAATCATTTTGCCTGGCAACTTGCCTTCCAAAGACATCATCTTTGCCTTGGAGCTGGTCTTCATCGATTTGACAAATTCCAGAACAGGAGTAAGTTCTTTTTGCTGGGCAGCCATCAAACCAAGGAAGCCCAAAGCTTGTGCCATACCTTGGTCCATGGTTTCTTTGAGTTTCTTTGCAGAATCCTCATCCTTGGTGAAAACATTCACACTTAAGGTAACATCTTTGTCGACGCCAATACCGCCACCGATTGAATCAATGCCTTCGATGATAGCTTTAGCAGGTTCTGGAATGGCTTTGCTAGGAAAAGCACTGCTGACAGCAACCATGGAAATGGCAAGATTTGGATCAAGTTTTTCAACGAGTGCGGAGAAATCTTTGTTAGCAAGCTTGCTTCCAGCATTAGCAAGAGCTTTTTCAAGATAATCTTTTTGGGTGGAAGCGAGGATGGTGCTGTTGGATGCGATCATCATGAACATGGGAACTTGTTGGTCAGGGATGATCACTTCGAAAATAGTCTTATCGCCTGCTTTGTGGGTTTTTACTTTGTCTTTGTTGTTTTTAGCTTCTTCATTAGCCTTTGCAACAAGCTTTTCTGCTTTGAATTTGCCAACGACGATAATCAGGCCTTTTTCCATATCACCACCACCAGGGGCAGCAATAGTGATGGAGTCGATATCTTTAAGGGGATCGAAACCCATTTCAGCAAGGATTTCGCCACCTGGAACAGATTTGATTACTTCAGTTGCTTTTTCGATGCCCATTTTTTTTGCAAGAGGTGAATCAATCATAGCACGGAAATTAAACCGTATAAGTGCTTGAGTATCAGCAGGAAGTTGAACTTTCGGTGCAGATTCTTGAGAGTAAGAAATTGCAAACGAGCCTATTGCCAAAGCTAAAACTATCGCAACAGGTGTAAACCGCCAAAATTTAAACATGAATAAAATCCTTTCAAACAATTCGTTTAAATAAAACCACTATACTTTTACAACACAATATCAAACAATAAAAGGACAAAAATTACATCACCCTAGTGATAATACACTTGAGATAATGGGATTCGAGGCAGGTGGCAGCAACTGGATGGTCAGGGGAAGGCCCCCTGCGCTGCAATACCTGAATGTCTCTTTTCTCGTCAGCCCCTACTAAGGCCAATATCTGCTCCATCATATCCATGGTGATGAGTCCAGAGCAACAACAACTAACCAGAAATCCACCCGGTTCCAAAAGTTTTAGCCCTAATGTATTTAGCCTTCGGTATCCTTTAATTGCTTCATCGATGGCACTTCGCGAGCGGGCGAATTTTGGAGGGTCTAACACAACGACACCAAATTTTTCGCCTGTTTTAACCAATTCGGCCAAAGTTTCAAAGACACTACCCAAAATCCACCTGCTTGGGCCCAAATTGTTTCGCTTAGCGTTATCCGCTGCGAGATGAAGCGCTGATGCCGATTGATCGATTCCTACTGTTTCAATTGCCCCATGCTTTAAAGCATGCAGGGAAAAACCGCCCCCATAACAAAAGACATCCAGAACCTTCCTACCTTTCGCAAGCTTCGCAGCTTCCAAGCGGTTATCTCGTTGGTCAAGATAATAGCCGGTTTTTTGTCCTTCAGTGAGGTTAACCATGAATTGAAGGCCATGTTCTTGGATGGGTATGGTTCCTTCGGGAGGAGTCCCTCTGCAAATTTCATCCTGAAGGGAAATGCCTTCTAGTTTGCCGATGCCTTTTTCCGTGCGCAGGTAAATACCCTCGGGGTTAATTAATTCCTGCAGGATATCTGCAAACATTTCCCTGCGGTTGGCCATTGCGAGCGAAGTGAATTGCATCACAAGCCATTTGCCATATTTGTCAACGCAAAGTCCGGAAAGGCCATCTGCTTCACTAAAAACCAATCTGCAACCGACCTCGTTATTGTTTAGGCCAAGATCGTTTCGCAACTTAATTGCATGTTGGAATTTAGATTTGAAGAAATCTTTGTCCAAAGGTTGATCTACGTTCCAACTATAAAGTCGCACTTGGATTTTACTTTGGCTGTTGTAAAGCCCGCGAGCAATAAAGTTGCCTTCTGAGGAAAAGACTTCAACTTCTGCGCCATCTGTTGGAGAGTGCTCTGTTTTGGAAATTGCGCCTGCAAAAACCCAAGGGTGTCTACTATAAAAAGGCTTTGCTTTGCCTTGTTTCAATATGATTTTTGGTAATGACATGTTGCTTATGGTACTAGCGGGCGGGGGATTGAATTCCGCTTTGCTGTAGTGCCTCCAGATAAGTAAGTGTACGGGCCAGGTCGTTGGCAGAGTGCCTAGCCTTTAAAAGAGCATTAATGCGAAGCAAAAGCTCGTTTTGTTTGATGGGTTTGGAAATAAAATCATCAGTCCCTGCATCGACTGCGCGTTCCACATCTGCAAGCTGATCTAAAGCGGTTACCATGATAACAGGTATGGTTTTCGTCTCGGCATTGCCTCTGAGCCGTTTGCAAACTTCAAAACCACTCATCCTAGGCATCATGATATCTAAAAGTATTAAATCAGGATTCCATTCAGAAACGATTTTAAGGGTTTGTTCGCCATCACCTGCAGTTTTCACCAAAAAATCGGTGTCCGCAAGGTAGGCTTCAAGAAGTTCTGCACCTTGGGGATTATCATCCGCGATAAGAATTTTGAACTGATTAACACTCATTTGGAAAACCTCCACAAAAGCAAACGGATCCTGTACCGATCCATCTATTATAGGAGATCTTGGGCAGAAATGGAAAAAGAAGCAGGAGCAGGGATTAATTCCCCACTCCTGCTTCTTTTGAATGATTTTTAATTAGAAGCTGAATTCAACCCGTCTGTCGGTGAGTTGGGTTTGCAACCTGCTAACAATGCTGGAGTGCATCTGGCTTACGCGTGATTCGCTAAGGTCTAGCGTTGCGCCAATTTCTTTCATGGTCATGTCTTCATAATAATAAAGAATGATAATGAGGCGTTCATTACGATTAAGGCCTC
>CAJCCR010000312.1 GCA_903960945.1 uncultured Planctomycetaceae bacterium | reverse complement strand
CTTTAACCCAAGGAGATGAACCCATGAAAAGTGAATCTGATTTCTTGCAAGATTTTGATGATGCAACTTCCATGCAAACGGTATCTGAACCAATCAAACCTCAGTGTGCAATGGAAGTTGATGATTGGGGTTTTCGCAGGGGCACCCAACTTTTGGAGGAAAGCGATCGCCTTCGAGCGTTGAACATTCCTAAAGAAGCAGTGGTGGATTTTCATGCAGCAGCATTTGAGCCTGACCCCAGGCTGAATGCTTCTTGTGTGGATGATTCACGCTTGCAGTTCTTACAGCAACTTATGGAAACTAACGAGTTTCAAGGTCTGCACGCTTCAACACAGATGCACTCTTGCGCTAGTGAGATTGCAGCAACTGCTTTCGCAGAGCAGTTTGCAGCGCAGAGTGAAAAAAAACCATCCCAAGATAAAGATCAGAATGAGTTTTCCAACCTTCGAGCGATTGGCAAAGCGCTTGCGCAAGCTGAGGAAGAAGTCGAGTTGGCTCATGAATCTGCAGCAGCGCTTGGGTTTGGAAAAGGGCAACCTGGTAGTAATGATGCCAAGAGGATTGGTGCGATTTACAAAAGGGTGCGTTCCAGCAAAATGCTGCACAAGATTTGCAATCTTGCAGGGAAGTTTAGAAGGCTGGCGCAAGCGAAACAAAGGCAGAAAACCAAGCATGGCTTTGATGAACTGCTTGGTCTGAAAGCTGACAACGATCTGGGGAGGATGCTACCTCAGGAGTTAATTGCTTTGCTGGATCTGGTGCTTGAACAGGATGTATTGCGCAGGTTCATGGAAAGGCAACTTTGGTGCCGGGAGTTTCAAGGATCAAAACCTGTGGGCAAAGGCCCCATCATTATTGTCCTAGACGAAAGCGGCAGCATGGTTGGCGAACGCAATCATGCTGCGAAAGCTTTGGCTTTAGCGCTTGCATGGATTGCTAGACAGCAAAAACGATGGTGCGCCTTGATTGCATATTCCGGAGATAGTGGCGAAAGAATTTTGCCATTGCCATTGGGAAAATGGGATGAAGTTGCACTAATGGATTGGCTGGAAGCTTTCATAGGCCAGGGGTCGGATTTAGATGTTCCGGTTCGGGAGATGCCCAAGTTTTATGAAAGCTTAAAAGCACCAAAAGGAAAAACCGATCTGATTTTCTTAACCGATGCAGCATGCAACATCTCGGGCAAACTAGCAAAAATCTTCATTGATTGGAAACGATCTGTTCAGGCAAAGTTGATCACTTTGGTGATTGATAGCGAGCCTGTGGATCTAGCGAAAATTAGTGATGAGGTCCACCGGATTCGTTCAGTGGATGTTTCGGAATATGGTGTTGAGCGAATTTTATCACTTTAAACAAGGAGGCTATTATGGGCGAAACTAACAGGCCCTTTCCAATCCAGTCATGGGTTGGAGAGGGTAAATTAACACAAAAAATGCTTGGCGAAATCATCACTTGGAAGATTCAGGGGGTTGCGATAAGCCATGAAGATTTACTTTCAGGATTGATGGCAAGCGATTTGGATTGCGATGTTGCTAAAGAACTGGCGCCGCGAAATGCGTTTGCACGGGCTTGCAGCAAACTAGATAGCGAGCGGATCATTCGCAAGGTAGCAGAGGATCACGCAACGATTACTTTCCAATTCACACGGGAGGCACTTGAAGAGGGGAAGTTCAGCTACCACTTTGAGAGTTTACTTTTCTTAAATAAGTACTCTGGGGGTATCACCTCAGAAAACTCAGAACTTGAGCAACTTGCAAAAGAAGAGTTTGGCCGTTGCATGGAGGCAAGGACTGCAAATGATGTAACCCGACTTGTACAGCGGTTATTCGAAAGGCACGCAGACTTGTTCTCGATCAGGGATCAAGGTGGCGTGTATTTCGTACCCGAGATTCATCACGATTTTATTGCGAAGGTGGAACGTTTCGTTAGGAACATCGGAGGATCTTTACAACGATTTCCGATTCCTGCGGGATCACCTCAAGGAGATCGTGCGGTACAAGAAGCGGTAGCCCATGGTTTGCAGGCAATCATCGATGAGCATTTGCAAGCGGTACAAAAGTTTGGAGAGGACACACGCCCTGACACTTTACGAAGAGCAGAGGAAAAAGTCCGTGCAACCAAACTGAAAATCGAAGGCTACAGCTTTTATCTCGATAAAAAGCGTGAAGATTTGGAAGCAAGTTTACAGCAGGCTTCTGAATTGTTGCGTTCAAGGATGAGCTTTCTGATAGGGGCACCATCTGAGGAAACGGAGTTGGCTTTAGTTTAATAAGGATTTGAATTTTAAAGATTTCGGCCTTGTGGCGTTTAGCCATGGGGCCTTTTTTATTACTAGGGAGCAAACATGAGTGAATCTGATTTGTATAAATCGGTAGCGAAAGTTACAGGCGAAGATATTGAACGACTTAGGAGAATGGGATTTCGCATCAAAGTTATCAAGGCAAGAAATAAAAGACCTGAGATAATTCTGGATTCAGAGTTAGAGCAGGAAGTTCGAATGAAATGAATCTGAGTTATGCCAGCCATTCG
>CAJCCR010000311.1 GCA_903960945.1 uncultured Planctomycetaceae bacterium | reverse complement strand
TCATTGACCCGTCCTGTGAAAATCATTGATCGTAAAATCAAAATCTTGGTGATCGATAAATCTCCCAGATGGGATCTTCGCTTCCTCTTAATGAATTTAACCCGCGAAACTGCATCATCAGGTGGCGACGGAAAACCTCCACGCAAAGCACTTGATCCTAAATTTGTGATTTTAGAGGGTGACCCCGATCTAACTTCGAAAGACCCATTCCTTCAGGAAATACCAACCACCCGAAAAGATCTTTTCGCCTTTGATGTTATTATTCTTGGCGACATTCCTTTGGAAAAACTTGGGCCCGATGGCCCTGAGCGAATCAGACAATTTTGTGAAGAAGGCGGTGGATTAATAATCCTAGGCGGCAAACGATACAACAATCAAGGTTGGAATGATTCCCCCTTGAGTAATCTACTTCCCATTGAGCCCGGCCCCTATGACACCGTTTCTCTCAACGAAAAACGTACTACGATTTTCAATCCCCTTTTAACCAAGGATGGCTTGGTTCAAGAAGCAATGAAACTTGCTGAAACACCAGAAGCCAACTTTCGTACTTGGAAAGATTTACCCGGTATGTATTGGCATGCCCCTGTCAGCAAACTTAAACCAGGTGCAACGCCTTTGCTGGTTCACCCCAGCGTAAAAACTCCCACTGGCCCAGTGCCTCTTTTAGCTACACAACCCTACGGCAGAGGCCAGGTTGCTTGGTTTGGTTTTGATGAAGCTTGGCGTTGGCGCTACAACGATGGCGATGCTATTTACGGCAGGTTCTGGAGCCAATGGGTTTATTGGGCTGCTGGTCCTAGGGTTGGAGCAATCAAACAAATCCGATTATCCATCGATAGGCCTGATCCATTTTTAAACACCGGCGGGCAGATTGCTGTTCGGGTTTTGGATAAAAACTTCTTGCCCGAACGCAAAGAAACTATAAACGCCAAAATCGAATGGCTTGATGCACCCGAAAACACCGATGCAAAAACCAAGACTAGAGAGATTGAGTTGAAAAAAATCCCGGATAAAGCCGGAGAATATCTACTCAACCTTACCCACGATAAAGTCGGAAAATTCTCGTTTTCTATTCCCGGTGAGCAGGATGCACGGATTGAATGGCGAGTATTCCCCCAGCAAGATATCGAAAAAGGCGGATTGGCAACATCTCAGCTTTCTGAATCCGCAAGGCTTAGCAATGGACAATTTGTTCTTGAAAACGATGCAGAAAAAATCCTAGCCGATATCCCTTCGAAATTTTTCCAGATTACTTTCAATACTGAAATCCCAAAACTTAACCCCTTACTTTTTCTTGTGCTTACAATCGGGCTAAGCCTTGAATGGTTTTTCAGAAGATGGAACAACCTGAGCTAATTATGGCAGAGGCACTTATTTACAAATCCCTGGGTCCCATACGCAACCAGATTAAGAAAATCTGGCTGCTTAATAAATCCATAGACATTATTTATGGGATTTCGAAAGCTCTTCTTTTCGTTCTGCCTTTGCTTGCTATTGCCTGCCTTGCAGATTGGGTCTGGGATATCGAAGAAGATACTCCTATGCCCTTCCGATTACTCATGACCGCCTCTTGGTTATCCTTATTAATGGTAAGCTTTGCAAGTTATGTTGTGCTGCCTGCAATTAAACGATTCAAAGAAGATGAAACCGCACTTAAAATCGAACAAACATTCCCCGAATTTGATCACCGCCTTATTACAGTTCTGCAACTTTCCAGACCAGAAGCACGATTTGACAAAAAGTCGGAAAAACTTCTTGCTGAATTAACAGGCGAGGTTGTTGCCTGCTCCCCCAATTTTAATTTCAACAATGCTCTTGAATTAAAAAAACTGAAAGAATCCTCTTATCGATTCGCACCAGTATTCTTGTTTGTTGTGATCTCATTGCTTTTCGCACACGATTCTGCAATGGCATTATTAAAACGCCAATTTCTTTTGAACACGCCCATCCCGAGAAACACCACCATCATTAACCTTCCCGAAAAAATTGTGCTTGCAGAAGGCGAAGAAGTCAGCATCGGTTTCGATTTACGCCTGACAAAAGGCTACATCCCAGCAATGGGTAAAATGCGCTGGAAAAACCAAGCTGGAAAAACACTTGTTATCCCCATAGAGCTTGACGAAATGGGGCAGTGGAAAGCAACCCTAGCCTCTTCAATCGAAGATGGCTTTGTAACCATACGGATTGGGGACGGCAGAGCAGGGCCATTACCTGTTATCCGAAAAAATCGCCCTACCTTGGAAATGGTCTCTGCGAAAATACTTATGCCCGAATGGTTTGGGAAGCGCCCTGATGGTTCTCCCTATGAAAAAACCTTCCCCAAGGGTGACATTGATGGAATTGAAGGCAGCACGGTTCAAGTTGAATTCAAAAGTTCACAAGCACTCAAAGATGCAACTTTAGTCGTCAAAAATTATGATTCAAATCTTACCCCCGAGACAATGCCCTGCGCCCTAGGCGAAAACAAGCAAACCTTGATTGTTCGTTTTAATCTTAAATTGGGAAATGTAAGATATCAGGTTAATATTTGTAACCAAGATGGTTTGGAATCAAACCCCAACTGGCAACGAAAACTCACTGTGCTGCAAACTCAAGAACCGTTGGTAACTCTATTACCTGAGCAAGTACCAGGCATCGTAAGAGTATTTGGCAAAGATGAAGACACTGAAATCGATGGCCTTCCCGTATTGATTGGGAAACAATTTAGGGTTGCATACAAAGCTGAAAGTTATTCTGGTTTATCGGTTGCAAAGTTCCGCTATCGGATCAATGAAAAAGGTGATTGGAATACACTTCCTCTTCAAGAGTTCAAACCTGAATCAGAAAAAACAGGAAAATTTCTCATCGAAGCAGGATCATTTGAAAATAGCTCAGCAAAAGCTGTTATTGACTTTTACCCATTGCCCTCGGAAGACCCTTGGAAAACCCCTAGCAGAAGGCTTGCAGGTGGCAGATTTGATTTCCAGATTGGGCCATTAAAAAACATTCGGGTAGGCGATAAAATTGAGTATTTCGTTGAAGTCACCGACATGAATCCCGCAGAACCTAAAACTGGGCAGTCTGAAATACTAATCAAAGAAGTTGTAGGAGTAGATGAATTACTGGCTTGGTGGAGACGAAAAGAAAAAGAAACAGAGAAATTAATGCAACTTAAAAACAAACAATCGACAGTTTTCGAAGGCTTTCTACCAAATTTACCGCCAAAACCTTAATTTATAGGGTTTTAAAGTAAATTAGCATTGGCAAAGTAATTAGTTACAGGTTATCATTTCAAAAGATATTCCTACCTAAAGTGAGTACCGTAATGTTCAAAACAATTCGTTTTTCTTTGCTTTGTTTTCTGATTTCACTTCCCGTTTTGGCCCAAGGCCAAACCACAACAAAAGTAAAAATTGAAAGACAAGAATCAACAGCCTTACAAACAGAAAAAGCAACCAAGCGCCTCGAAACCTTATTAAACATTTTGTCGTACTACAACCTTAACGATTCTGAAGAATCAAAATTGGTTGTCGAAGCAACCACCGTTCTTAAATCACTGCGCCAACAAGATATGGTTGCAGTTATTAAGCACCTCGAAACTTCAGCGAAGGCAAGTTCAAAAATCACCTCCGATGATGAAACAAAACTAGCCTATGTTCGCCATCAACAAATTTTAGAAAAGCTTCGCGAATTGGCATTAAAGCAACAAGCAATTCGCTCGCTTGAAATTGCTGCTGAAAGAATGGCCAAAGCTTCGAAAGAAGAATTCTCGATCAATGCAACTCTTATGATTTTTTACGGCATGCTCGAAGACAAAAACAGCAAAACCAAATCAATGTTCCCAACGATTGTAACCAAGCTAATAGATCGCCAACGCGACCTTAATGTTGATGTATCAGTAATTCTTTCACAAGCTGCAGATCTTGAATCGAAATTAGATGACCAGCGCAAAGATAGACTAAAAGAAGGCCTAAGAATTGCCAAAGCGGAAAACATTCGAGGGACGCTTTCTTTGGTTACAGATCATTTAACCAAATATGGTGACAATCAGGAATCAATTCGCAATTTCAAACCTGCTTCCAACTACACCGAACAAAATCATTTTGCGATGAAGAAAATAGCAGATGCTTGGAGAGCACCAAAAAACACCCTACAAACATTAAAAGAGTTGCAGGACAAAGTAGGTAAAATGGTTCGCGATCAAAAAGAAATCAATGAAAAGATGAAAGATGAAGATACCCCCAAGACACCTGAAGCCAAAATGGAAGTGGCAAAAAAAGAAGCGGACATGGCTAATCTAACGAAGGATATTTTAAAGACTACTGAACCAGCAGTACAAAATGCTAAACCAGATTTAGCTAAGGCTGAAGCTGCACTTGAAGAAGCTGCCAAGACTCTTGCTGCTGCGGAAGATAAAAAAGCTGAGGTTGCCCAAGATAAAGCACTGAAAGCATTAGAAGCCGCAAAAGAAAAAATCGATGCTGAAGTTGCAAAGATCATGGATAAGGCGAAAGACCCAGTTGCCAAAGCACAAGACTTGGTAAATAAAATCGAGAAATTAGAAGAGAAACAAAAGCAGGTTAATGAAACTGCAAAAAACATGACAACGCCTGAAGCAAAACCTGATTCAAAAGCAGCAGAAAACATTGCAAAACAAGAAAAAGACTTATCTGAAAAAGCAAAGGATACTGCAAAGGAATCCCCCGGCATACCTGAAGAAGTAAAGAAAGCTTTAGAAAAGGCTGCAGATGCTCAAGATAAAGCGGCGGAAGCAGCGGTCAATAACCCTGACCCTAAAGCAGGGTTAGAAAAAGCTGCGCCCAAAATGAAGGAAGCATTAGAAGAATTAACCAAAGCAAAGGAAGCCGCGAAAACAGAAGTAGCAAAGGAAAAAGCCAAAGCTGATGATGTTGCCAAGCGAGAAAAAGCTGCAGATGAATTAGCCAAAGCTGCAGAAATACAAAAAGAAGTCGCACAGAAGTTGGATAAGGCAAAACAAGAAGGTGCAATGGATGCACTAAAATCAAAAGATATCGCAAAAAATCTTGCTAAAGATGTACAAAAAGCGATGGCAGAAACAGAAAAAGCAGCTAAAAACACCAAGGGCGATGTTAAAGAAGCTACGGATGAAGCTGTAAAAGATCAGAAGGATTCTGAAAAAGCTCTGCAAAACAATGATATTGCTAAAGCCGCAGAAGCTGCTGCTGATGCTGCAGAAAAACTTGACATGGCTGCAAAAGATGCTGCTGAAATGGTAAAGGCTGACAAGCAGGATAAAGCTGTTGCTCAAGCAAAAGAAGAGATGAAGCAAGCTGATGTAAGCGAAGCTGCACGCAGAGTTGCACAAGCCCTCGACAAAAATAAAGAAGCTGAAAAAGCCACCGCAAATGCCAAGGAAAAACTTGGCGAAGGTAAAGCCGAAATGGATCTTGCAAAGAAGCAAGGAGACCTCGCAAAGCAACTTGATAATGCCAAAGATAAGAACCCTGAAGCGGCAGAAGCTGCTGCGAATGCTGCAAAAGCTTTAGCCAAGGGCGACATTAATAAAGCTATCGACGCCCAAAAAGCCGCATTGGAAGGCCTTAATGAATCTCCAGAAAAGGGCGCTAAGGAAATGGCGAATGAACAGAAAGCTTTATTAGAAGCAACTAAGGATCTTGCGAAAGCTCAAGATGCAGGAAACATGGCAAAAGACGCCTTAATGCAAGCTGAGGCGTTGGTTCCGGACAATCTAAAGGGTGATTTGAAAGCTGCGGAAGCTTTGCTTGAAAAGGGCGCAGAAGCTGCCGCTAAGGGTAATATTCAAGAAGCTGCGGCTAAGCAAGAAGAAGCTACCAAGAGTTTAGAAAAAGCTTTAGAAATGCTTAATGAGCTGGCCAAGGCCTTGGATGTACCCATGGGGGTTCCGGGTGAAACAGCACTGGCAAAAGCAGACGGAAAATCCGACCAAAAAGCGGAGCCTAAAGATGCCAAAGCTGAACCTAAGGATTCACCCATGCCAAATTCCAAACAAGCGGAAACCAAAGGCGATGGGGACCGCAAACCCGATGGCACAGAAGAAGCTGCGCTTGCAAAATTGCTTGAACTTCAAGCCAATGGCGGATTCCTTAAGCTTCCTGAAAAAGAACGCGAAGCTTTACTGCAATCGTTAGGTGCGAATCTTCCACCTGAATATTCAGCTATGATTCAAAAATACTACCGCGACTTGGCAGATAAGCAAAAAACGAGCAAGGCACCGCTGCCTTCTTCTAGATAAGTTGATCATCATGAACCAATTCAACAGGCGAAAGTTTAATTCTTGCTTAACAGCTTCAATCCTTGGGATTGCAGTCCCTGGTTTTGCTCAAGAAAAGGCCTCCTCCGTAATCCATGCAAAACTGGATGAGCCTACAAAAAAAGCGATTGCCAAAGCTTTGGCATTCATGGCAACCAAGCAAAACCCTGATGGCTCTTGGTCTGATGGGGGATATCAACACAGCACCGCAATAACATCTTTTGCATTGTTGGCTTATATGAGCCAGGGGCACCTGCCTGGACAAGGTATGTTTGGACCTGAAGTGAATAAAGGTGCACAGTTTTTGATTGCTTCTGCACGAGAGCCTGATGGTCTACTTATTGGCGCTCGAGGGGGCGGCCAAAGCATGTATTCACATGGGATTGCAACGCTTACCTTATCCCAACTTTGGGGAACAACATCGGATGATTCGATTCGGCCCGTGCTAAAGCGTGCAGTCGATTTGATCATCCGGAGCCAAAATCCTCAGGGCGGATGGCGCTACAACCCGACTCCTGCTGATGCTGATATCTCCGTCACGGTTATGCAAGTTATGGCACTAAGGGCAGCAAAAAATGCTGGCCTTCATGTTCCTGATCAAACACTCAAAAAAGCAATCGAATACATCGAAAGCTGCAGAGATGCAAAAACCGGAGGCTATAATTATCAGCCAAGATCTGGTGGTCCGGAATTCGCACGAACAGCAGCAGGGCTTTGTGTTTTACAGTTAGCTGGCAAGTACGACTCCAAGGATATCCCCCTAGCTGTCGAATATCTTGAAAAACACTTCAAGAGTAAATCTCACTTTTGGTACGGTCATTACTATGCAAGCCATGCCATGCATCAAGTGGGCGGTGCTGCTTGGAACTCTTGGTATGCAAAGCTAAAAGAACTTGTTTTACCAGAACAAGGGCCGGATGGTTCGTGGTCTGGCAACAACCTTGACTCGCACAAAGTAGGGCCTATTTACCAAACCAGTATCGCTGTGATTGCACTCTCGGTACCAGCACAATACATACCTATTTTCCAACGCTAAGCTCAAACAAGATTCACCTGCATTCATGTACTTTAAATGCAGGTGATTGTTTATTTAAGAAAAACGTTCATTAAATCATGCCCCTTGGCAAAAAGAATTGAACTAGCAGCGGCAGTAACCTCATCATAAGTCTCGTGCCCATTGGCAAGAATTCCTGTACCAGCGATGACAAACGGAACCGCACCATGGGAATGCGCACGGGTCTGAACTGGTGTCCGGTGGTCAGGCGAAATTAATATCCGCCAATCCTTGTAGCTGGGCAATACCGCCATCAATGGCGCAACAATGTGTCGATCGATTTGTTCCAGAGCTTCAATTTTGGCATCAACCCGACCTTCATGCGAAGCTTCGTCTGGTGCTTCAACATGTACACAAACAAGGTCGTGGTTTTTGATTGCCTCAATCGCATAACGGCCTTTAGCAGCGTAATCCGTATCAAGATATCCTGTTGCAGTAGGAACATCGATACGGTTCCAACCCAGCAACATGCCGACACCTCGAACGAGATCAACCGCACTGATGATTGCGCCATTCACATGATGAACATCCGCAAACTTTTTTAACACTGGAGATACGCCCATACCCCAGAGCCAACACTGGGTGGCTGGTTTGTGGCCTTCTGCAATTCGTTTCTTATTAACCTTATGATCAAGAAATAATGCCTGACTTTTCTGCATGATATCTTTCAACAATTCAGATCCAGGCCCGCTAGGAAGATAAGGTGCCACAGCTTTATCAGGGATATCATGGGGCGGCTGTCCTTTAGTTTCTTTTGCAAATGGCGCGGGCTCTTTGCACCGATAAACCAAGATGTTGCGGTAACTTACTCCGGCATGAAATTCAAGCACACCCAGCACCTTCCCAGAAGGCGATTTAATTTCTCCACCCAACTTTTCCTGCAGTGTGTTGATGAGTTCCTTTCCATCTTCGTTTGCGATGTGGCCTGCGGTAAAATCTTTCATCACGCCATCAACAACATTAACAAGATTGCAACGGATCGCCCAATCGCCTGGGTTTAGCTTGATGCCCATCGCCACGGTTTCAAGAGGGGCTCTGCCTGTATAAACTTCCATTGGGTCGTAACCAAATAGGCTAAGCGTGGCAACATCGCTTGCGGGGGTAAGAGATGCTGGAACATTATTGGATAAACCAACCATCCCCATTTTCGCAGCAGCATTCATCGCAGGCCTGTTAGCAGCTTGAAGCGGGGTTTTTCCGCCCAAGGATATTTGTGGGTCATCAGCACATCCATCTGGAATGACAATTACATACTTCATTTTAGGTACCTATGGGGTTAATCTTCGACAGGATAATGCACAGCACTGCCCGATACACAATCGAGACGAGTCAATTCATTGGCTGCTGCTTTGAATTTTCCGCACTTGGATAAGTGGGTCATTATAACTAGCTGAACCTTACCGTTTGCGTTTTCGCCCTGCGCTTCATGTTGAATAATAGAAGCGATACTAATTTGGTGATTGGCAAGCAAGCGTGTAACATCGGCAAGAACACCAGGTTTATCTTCCACAAGCAACCTAAGATAATATCTACTATTAACATCATCACTTAAGAGCAATGGAGTTACAGCACTAGAATCCGACCACAAATTCATGGAAGTAAAAGTATTTTGAGCCCTTCCAACAGCGATATCGATGATATCTGCAACCACACTAGAGGCAGTGGGCATTCGACCTGCACCAAGGCCATAATGAAGTGTATCTCCTACCGCATCGCCAATTACCTGAATTGCATTATAGGCACCACGAACCTGTGCAAGTGGGGAATGCATTCGAAGTAAAACCGGGGAGACATGAACTGCGAGTTTGCCATCATTGATCCAAGCTTCGGCAAGCAATTTTATGCCATAACCCAACTCATGGGCAAAGTGAATATCAATGCTGTTTAAGCCAGCAATGCCAACACGATCAATGGCACTAAAGGGAACAGTTTGGCCGAAAGCAATTTGCACCAAGATTGCGAGTTTATGTGCGGTATCAGTACCATCAACATCCATAGTTGGGTCAGCTTCAGCGAACCCGAGCTTTTGAGCTTCAGCCAATGCACTTTGATAAGAATCACCCGTTTCACTCATAGATGTAAGAATAAAATTACATGTTCCGTTCAGAATGCCACGCAACCCAATGATTTTATTTGCAGCAAGGCCTTGCGTAAGAGCGCCGATGATGGGAATACCGCCCGCAACGCTTGCTTCAAAAGCCACGCAGCGATTATATTTCCTGGCACAATCAAAAACTTCCTTGCCATGAGTTGCAAGCAAAGCTTTGTTGGCAGTAACAATGTGTTTGCCAGAGGCAAGAGAATCTAAAATGGCTTTCTTGGTCCAAGTGGTGCCACCTGCCAGCTCAACCACAATGTCAAGGGAAGGATCATTTACGGCATCTTCCCAGCGTGAAGTAATAATTGAATCAGGTATATTTATATCCCTCGGTTTAGAGGGGTCGCGGACAGCGATTTTGGTAAGTTCGAGTGGCCTGCCGGCTTTTTTTGCCAGCCTTTCTTGCTGCTCAAATAGCAATTTGGCAACGCCGGTACCAACTACACCCAAACCGATCATACCAATTTTTAAAGAAGAAGCAGGCATTTGCATAATCCAATCATCAAATAACAAGCTCAGGAATACGAGACTACTAAAGCATATCTATGCAACTATTCTACAAGCTTACTTATTCTTTTTCTTGAATCGTTTAAAAGGAATTGTGGTTTGCGGGGCTTTTGGGCCCAACAACTTGCTGATTGTGCTGATTAGAAGCCCTTCATTAGGCGGTGCGAAAGCCCCAGTAGGCTCATACCCCCCTTCTGCAAAAGCTTTATCGGTTGGAATATAACCTGGCCCACCATCCCCATAAGAAGCAACACAAACGAATAAATCGGGGCGCATTTCCTGAGCTGCTAATTGGTATTCAACAAAAGCTTCACCAGGCAAATTTAATATCGAGGCAACGCCCAAGTCCAAGCACGAAATATCAACCGTTTGTTCTCGCCTTTGCAGCCAGGCAAGTTTTAATGCAGCAATGTTCCGTTTAACTTTTGTTTCTTTACTATCTGCAACCAGTTTCAAATTTTCTTCCAGCGAGAATTCTCTCTCGCTTCGTTTTCCCAACTTAATCTGTTCAACACGCACATCCATTTTTGTAATTGGGGAAGTGTATGTAACTTTCCAAGCATCAGTCATCCCGAGATAAATCCTATCCCTTAATATGGCACGATTTTCTTTACTGCCATCGTTGTACTTCCCTGCGGTAATATTCCCCGCACAGCCAGTAAAATACATTTGAAAAACTGAAGGGGAATCAGCCTGCCGCTTTCTTCGCGCCAAGCCACAAAAATCTGCACTCACCATGCCGTCACCATAATAACTCATTGGATGTGTGGCGTAGTAATGTATTGCAACGACTGGTTTTTCACCCATCCAAAAACTGAGCGTTCGCAAAATTGGATCAATCAATCCCTCCGGAAAATCGCGGATTTCCTTGCTTTTAGTTGCACTAGTGCGAGTGTATTTTACTTTACCATCTGAATCAAGAATCCTGCGATTCGATGCAACTTGATTTACATTGCCATAGCCCGTTCCAACTCGGTTTATCTTTTTTGTTTTTGCAAGGCTGGCTTTCAATGCCTCTGCAGTTTTCAAAAGGCACCTATCAAAATACTTCAGATCCAAACTGGGAGAAGCATTATTGATTTGAATTATTTTCTCAGCTTCAAGGTCGGCTATGGGGGCATTATGCTGATGAACAGCATGCACATGAACTCGTTCGATGGTGGTATGTGCAGCTTCAGCAAGTACCTGGCGCCACTTTAAATATGCATCATTGTTGATTTCGCACCAATCCAAAGCACACAGAACCACCGGCGCACCGCAACCCAAAAGAACAATGCCAACAGCTTCCAATGGATCATCCTGCCCACGCACAGGCTCGATCCAACCTCCACAAAGTGGATGGCCTAATGGTGGGGAAATATCTGCTGTAAATGTTCCTACATGGCAATTAAGCATGTATAAAAAATCCTAATATTAAATAAACAATTCATTTATAAGACTAAACTACCAAAGAATATACAACTAAAAAATTAAATGTTTAATGCACGCCAATTCTTCACAAAATCAAAAGGGTTGATGTAGGGTCATCTCAAAATGGTTAAAATCAATAAATTGTTAAGGTAGTAATTTGTTGATTTACATGGAGCAAAAGATGGCAAGCAAAATTGAAGTCCCACCGGCAATTCATTTACGCCCTGAAGATAATGTCGCAATTGCGACGCGCACGCTTGAAACAGGCGCCTCGATCGATGTGGGTGGTGATAAAATTGCGCCTTCTAAAAGAATTGGTTTGGGCCATAAAATGGCTCTAAAGCATATTAAAAAGGGCGAAACGGTCATCAAATATGGCCAGATTATTGGCTTTGCGACCACGGACATTAATCCTGGGGATCATGTGCACGTGCACAATATCGGTGCTGAAAATTTCGCCCGAGATTACGCCTTTTGCGCAGACTTGCCACCCTCCCCTGCTAAACCATCTGAACTAAGACATTTTATGGGATACGACCGGGGTGATGGCAGGTATGGCACACGCAATTACATCGCAATTATAAGCACCGTTAATTGTGCATCCAGCACGAGCAAATACATTTCCGAACGTTTTCGTGCTTCTGATTTACTAAAGCAGTACCCGAATGTTGATGGCGTGGTAGCGATCACCCACAAGGCTGGTTGCGCAATGCAATACAATGGCCCCGACCATAATCAACTTGATTTAACCCTTGCAGGCTTTGCCAAGCATGCAAATGTTGCTGCCTACATATTAATTGGCCTTGGCTGCGAAACAGGCCAGGCGATCCATCTGATCGAAAACCAGAATCTCATTCAGTTAAATGGCACTAAAAATAGACCACTGGTTTTAAGTATTCAAGAATGTGGCGGCATTAAAAAAACCGTGGATGCAGGCATTAAAGCCATTGCTGAACTTCTTCCTTCGGTTAACCAACACAAGCGGGTTAAAATTTCCGCAGATAAAATTATTCTGGGAACGAATTGTGGTGGGTCCGATGGCAATAGTGGGATCACCGCCAACCCTGCTCTTGGGATTGCTTCTGATTTATTAATTGCCCAAGGAGGAACCTCGATCATTGGGGAAACCACCGAAATCTATGGCGCAGAACATCTCTTAACACGTAGAGCAATTTCCAAGGAAGTTGGCCAAAAGCTCGTGGACAGAATCAAATGGTGGGAATGGTACACTGGTATTTTCGGTGCTGAAATCAACAATAATCCTTCACCCGGGAACAAGGATGGCGGGCTTACCACAATCTTTGAAAAATCCCTTGGGGCAATCGCTAAGGGCGGAAGCACTGCAATGGTGGATGTGGTTCGTTACGCAGAACCCGTTAAAGCAAAGGGTTTTGTTGTTATGGATACACCTGGATATGATCCTGTGAGCATGACTGGAATTGTTGCAGGGGGCGCCAATGTTTTGGTGTTCACCACTGGCCGTGGTTCTGTTTTTGGATGCAAACCCGCTCCTTCAATCAAAGTTGCTACTAATTCCCCCATGTATAATCACATGATTGACGACATGGATATCAACGCAGGCGTAATTCTTGAAGGAACCCCTGTGGAAGAAGTAGGGAAACAAATATTCGAAGAAATTCTTGAGGTTGCAAGTGGCAAAAAAACCAAGAGTGAAATCAACGGGGTTGGAGAAGAAGAATTTGCCCCTTGGAGTATTGGACCAACCCTTTAACTTTTAAAGGGTAAATTTTCTTGGGAGCAACCCGATAATCAAACCCATGAGCAGGCCACTAATATGGCAAATATTAGCTACGGAGCCTAAGATGCCTGTCATGCATAATACGAGCCAGAAAAGCATAAATTTAACCGTAGAGCTTGGAACACTTATTCCAAGTTCGGGTTGGAATTCTGCTTTCATCCAAGCATAGCCTAATAGCCCGTAGATAACGCCCGACATGCCCCCAAAGGTCGATGCTGGCCCGAAATATAGACCTTGGTTAAATCTAATACCACCCAAGAAAAGTTGAGCAAGGTTTGAAAAAACGGCCAATGCTAAGAATAAGAAAAAGAATTTGACGACGCCTCGTTGCGATTCAATCATACGCCCAAATTCAACTAATAACATGATGTTAAAGAGTAGATGAAGCGGGCCGAAATGAAGAAAAACTGGCGTGATTAAGCGCCACGGTTGCGTCGAAAAAGCCAAGTTTGAAAAAAGCCCCATTCCTTGCCCAGCCAAACCAAAGATTGAAACCATTTGAATTTTTTTTTCATCATCCAAAAGCATGGGAACACTAACAGCAAGGATACAAATCGTAAGCAGAAAAGTTACTCGGGGGAATTGTAAACCCTGATCTGAAAATACCACTTTGTATTCAGGGATTGCACTATCTTCTTTTTCTTGTTTAGCTCGTTGGTTTTTGGCAATTAAACCTGCATCGGTGTAGATCTTACTTTGCGGGTTTTCAAGGTATTGAAGCAATTCTTGCTTACCAAAAAGCAGTTTATCTTCATCAAACACCCACACATTATAACCGGCATTAAGCCTGTCCATACGAACCAGAGTGCCTTGAGTGTAAAGATAGTCTTCAAACTTCTTGGCATCTACAGGATCAGGAATAAAACCAATTTGCCTCATAAAATCATTTCTTTCATTAGCTGGTACAATTAAACTTTCCTCATGGTAATGGAATCTGTTCTCCAGTCCATATTTATCATTAGGTAGATTTAATAATAGTTGATTGCTAAGCATTTAAGAAAAGGAATAAGTTAAAGCGTGGAAAACAGCAAAGAACTAAAAGCTCGATCCCAAAGATTGGCAAACAGACTTAAAGAACTTTACCCAGACGCATATTGTGCGCTTACATACCAATCGCCTTTGCAGCTTTTAATCGCAACCATTCTCTCAGCACAATGCACGGATGTCAGGGTAAACATGGTAACCCCTGCCCTTTTCAAGCGCTTTCCCACATCTTTCAGCTTAGCAGAAGCCAACTCCAATGAACTCGAATCCCTTATAAGATCTACCGGGTTCTATAAGAACAAAGCAAAAAACATCATAGCTTGCTGCAAGGCATTGGTTAAGGATCATCAAGGGGAAGTACCAAAAACCATGGAAGAACTGGTGGTTCTTGCAGGAGTGGGCAGAAAAACGGCAAATGTGGTTTTGGGACATGCTTATGGCATTCCAGGCCTGCCAGTCGATACCCATGTAGGTAGATTAAGCTTTAGGCTTGGGCTTTCGAAATCCAAGGATCCCGTAAAAATCGAATTGGATTTGCATCGGGTGATAAAGGAAGAAGAGTGGACAATCTTTGGCCTTCGGATAATCGACCATGGCAGAAAAGTTTGCGCCAGCAGAAAGCCCAAGTGTTCGGATTGCGCCCTAATCGATCTTTGCCCTCAAAAGGGCGTTACCAAAACACCAACTAAAGGAAAAAAGAAATCATGAACCACAACAGCTTACTCAAACGATTTTGCGACTATGTAAAAATTGATACCCAGGCAGATGAGAATTCCAAAACTTATCCCAGTACAAAAGGACAATTAGAACTAGGCAAAATGCTGGTTAAAGAACTTCATGAAATCGGAATCAAAGATGCCTACCAAACAGAATATGGCCTAGTATATGGCACAATCCCAAGCAATGCAGGTAAGTCTACCCCTACGATAGCCTGGGTCGCCCACATGGACACATCCCCTGAAACCACGGGCAAAAATGTCTCCCCCATTATTCATGAAAACTACGATGGCAAAGATATTATCCTTCCAAAAGATAAAACCAAAATCATCACCACAAGCGAAAATCATGACTTACCACCCCTTAAAGGAAAAACCATCATCACCACCGATGGCACTACACTTTTAGGAGCAGATAATAAAGCAGGCGTCGCTGTTATCATGCAAGCTGCACAAGAATTAATCAAAAACAACAACATCATTCATGGTGATATACGCATCTGCTTTACTTGCGATGAAGAAATAGGCAAAGGCGTAAACCATCTTGATCTTAAAGAATTAGGTGCGATTGCAGCCTACACATTGGATGGCGGTGGCCAAGGCGAAATCGATGGCGAAACATTCTCTGCAGATCTGGCAACTGTCACCATTCATGGCAGAAACATCCACCCTTCCATTGCAAAAAACCGCATGACCAATGCCATACGTCTTGCTGCTATTTTTATCGAACGATTGCCTACGAAAAAACTTGCCCCTGAAACTACCGAAGGAATGGAAGGATTTCTTCACCCTTACACTATTGCAGGCGGCGTCGCTGAAGTGACGATCAAGATTCTATTACGCGATTTTAATTCCAAGAAACTCCGCGAGTATGAAGCTTTCCTCTCCCAAATTGCTTCTCAAATTCAACTTGAATACCCTGAATCCAAGTTTGACATTATTGTGACAAAACAATATCGCAATATGGCGGATGGAATGAGCAAAGAACCGCGAGCGATACCTTTTGCTGTAGAAGCCATGAAACTCGCAGGGTTGCAACCAAAGGTTACCTCCGTTCGAGGGGGCACCGATGGATCAAGAATGACAGAAATAGGGCTTCCAACTCCCAACTTATCCACGGGTGAGCACAACCCCCATTCCCCTTTAGAATGGACTTGTCTCGAAGAAATGGAAAAGGCGGTTGAAGTCCTTTTACATCTAGCGCAAGTCTGGGCAAAATCTTAAACGCTAGTCCCAGTGCTTGAACTTTTACTAGGATTCAAGCTTCTTTGCGCTTTTATCCTTAGAGTCACTTAACCATGCAACATCCGTTGCATCATCTGCAAAACGCTTGATCCCAACTTCTTTTATCTTTGCATCTGAAACCACATGCAAAGGAGTATAAGAGGGATGGTGGGATTCCCTTGCAGGATTATTTCTCGCAGCGTTATAGCAGCAAATCATAGACCATCTTGGGTTTTCGGAATTGTTCTGATCCGATCGATGCAACAAATTGGGATGAAAAAATATCGCATCACCAGGCTCCATCACACAATAAACCAATGGCATTCTTTTTAAGATATCATTGACTCGTTCCATGTCTGCCCCAGCCTGATCACCTGACAGCACATGGTTAATTCGCCCACAATGATGAGACCCCGCAATAACTTGCAAACAGCCATTTTCTCGAGTGGCAGGATCTACAGCAATACTAACACTTGTAAGCAGCGGACGAAGGACATGATTTTGGTACCAATAACCATAATCTTGGTGCCAAGCCCAAGCGCCACCAATTTTCGCATCCTTCATAATCATTTTAGAATGATAATGATAAGCCTCGCCCTCAAGAATTTTTTCAACCGAACGAACCATGCGCTCACATCGGGCGAACATGCCATAAATACCATCTCCAGGATGATTCCAAAGAGAAAGTTTGACGGTGCCGCCTTCGCCATCGCGCCTTCCAAACGAATGCTTATCAAGTTCGTGATCTTCCCGTGCAGATTTGCTTAAAAGTTCAATTTCTTGGGGATCAAAAAAAGATTTTGAAATAACGAAACCATCTTCATGATATCGTGCGATATCAAAATCACTTAGCAATTTTCGTGTCATCCAAGCCTCCATTTATAATCATCGTAGTATGCTAATCGATGATCTAAAGGAAGCAACTTCTAAGTTATCAACCTAAAATGGTTTTTCTTCGAGAAAGGTAATCCCAAATCACATAGCGATCGAGATCCTTACCTGCGACAAATATAACTCTTCCTTTGGAACTTTGAGCCATCTTATACGCAAACTGAACATCTTCCGTGGATTGATTCCAAGACGACATAAGAAAAACATTTACCGTAATCCCTTCGCGCGCACAAAGCATCGCTTCCTTCAATGTCGCAGCCTCGGTTCTTGGGTCGGGAGGATAAAAAAGATACAGATCCTTCCCTTCAAAATGTGCTGTAGGTAAACCATCGGTAACGATCATAACCTGCTTGTTGCAGGTATCGGAATTAGCCAAAAGAGTGCGGGCCTGCTGCAATCCATGCTGAATATTGGTGAAGTGAGGCGGTATATCCATTTCAGTAATGTCAGGATCCGACATATCTGCCTTTAGCCTTACCACCGGATCAAAAACCGTCACAGGCTTGGGCATCAAAGATACTATTTCTGAACTGCTCCGAACCTTGGCAAAAGTGTACATCTCTACAAAGTGAAGCCTATCACCCGGATATTCAGAACGAATCAAGCCATCCAACGCCAAGCCCATTCGTTTCACATTCACATACTGACCATCGTATCGCATTGACCCAGACATATCGAGCAACACAACCGTAGCACACTTGGGATTATTTTTAGTTTTGTTAACCACCAAATCCCCAGCATGAAGATATTCGGGCATCTTTCCACCCGATCGAACCAACATATTTACAATGGAAGATTGAATATCAAGGCTAGCAAGTGAATCACCAAATTCAAATGGTTTGGTTTTTTGTGTTTCAACAGCTCCTTCGCCAGAAACCCCTACCATATGCCTACCTGAACGAGAAGCTTTAAGCTGGTCAAAAATCTTACCAAGGAGTTTGGATTGAAAGATTTTATATGCCTTGGGGGTCAGCTTTAAATTTTTCCCATCGGAGTCGATACCTTGATTTTCCTGCATGGCTTTAATCATTTCTTGAATCTGCCTTTGCAAGGCATTCAATTGATCCATGTCGCCTGATTCTAAAAACTGGGAAAGATCCTCCATATTAATGACACCAATCTGAGCATTCTCCATGGCATCTTTTAACTGCTTTAAAAGCTCATCAATTTTTTCAAGCTCCGCTTTTACCTCTAAAGCCTTGGGAACATCAAGAGATTGGGTGCCCGTGAATTCATATTTTGAAGCAAGCTCATCCACTTGGTATTTAATGGCTAAAGATTCAAAAACGCCAAGCAACTGATTTCCAAAAGGTGATTTCTCACCGCCCGCTTTATACCAAAGATCTTCGATTTGATTTAATTGCTCAGCCTTAGTTGCTTTCTTGAACTCCTCTGCGATATTCTTCGGGGGCTTTAAATTGCGATAAGAGTTTTCGTATTCGTCTTTAGCTTCCTTGCTCACGGATTCAGTTTCAAAAGTTTCAAGAATTTTTCGCTTCCGGGCTTCAAGGACCTCCATCAACCGCTCCATGGTGGGCCCAAACCCTTGGATTTGACTAGGATCTATTTGCACAGCACGGGCAAGCTGCTCCTCGGTTAATCTTTTAAGGGAACCATAATGCATCATGTGTTCAAAAGCAGGCGAAACAAGATCTGGAGCATCCGAACTAGGGTTCGGAAAACTTACTGGATCATACTTTTGATAAGTATGAACAATGCCACCAAACTTTGGTTCAGTTGCCATCAATCCCTCACTATTAGCGTAATTCGTAACTAATCCGGCCATGTTTTGAAGAGCGGGAAATTTTGTCCGATGCGTGCAAACCTGCTAATACAAATTCAATGCACGACGCTCGCACTGCATCATTTTCACTTGGGTTTACTTCAAAGGTCTTCTCCCAAGCCTTGGGTATCACTTTAATTCTTTCCGCATAATGCGAAGATGGAAGCATATCTCCTACTTCTATCTTAACACCTTTACCAAATACTTGTGATATCTCCTCTAACCCTGCTGCATCTACATACTCCTGAAAAACCATTTTTACAGCATCAGCAATTAACGAATCAAGTATCTGCTTTTCTGTCATTTGATGACTACCCATCAAATCTAATTCCAACTTCCCTAGTGAGGATGAAGCAAGATGTGATAGATCGCTTATTCTGGGAACAGCAGACGCTTCTTGAAGGCAAACGCCTCTACGCCTTGCACTGGCGATCATGGTTTTATAATTAGCAATTGAAAATCTGGCACTTACACCGGACTGCTGATCAATAAACTTCGATTTTCGTGCAGACCTGCTGATTTGTTCAACAATTTCCTTCATGAATCTAGGAACAGCAACAGGAAAATTTTTGTCTTCTACATTCCCTGATTCTTGCTCCATGATTTCAATCCCACCATCCCTATCAAGGGGGTAATGAGTTTGTATAAGAGACCCTATACGGTCTTTTAATTGAGGAATCACTTTACCACTGCGGTTGTAAGTGGAAGGATTTGCGGAAAAAAGAACAAAAATATCGAGATCAAATTTAACGGGATAACCGCGGATTTGTACATCGCGCTCCTCTAAAATATTAAACAAACCAACCTGCACCAATTCATCTAATTCTGGAATTTCGTTCATAGCAAAAATACCACGATGCATTCTCGGGATAAGCCCAAAATGCAATGCATCTTCATTTGCCATGCTTACCCCAGAAACCAACTTGCCTGGATCGATTTCACCAATAATATCAGCGAATTTTGTACCTGGGGCCAACCTTTCTGCGTAACGATCTTCCCGTTTCCACCACCCAATAGGAACTTGATCATCAGAATGCTGGGCAAGAAAATTTTTGCCTACGGTGGTAATTGGGTGATATGGGTCTTCATGAACAGGGATGGAAGGGTGATCAATAAAAGGAATAAATTCGTCTAGGAATTGGATCAAAGCCCGCATGAGCCTACTTTTCGCCTGGCCTTTTTCTCCTAGAAAAAGAATATCATGGCTTGCAAGAAGGGCGATTTGCAAAGAAGGCAAAACAGTATTTTCGTAGCCAATGATCCCAGAAAACAAAGGCAGATTATTTTTAAGCGCCTTAAGAAGATTAGACCTTATTTCTTCCTTAACTGGCTTTGACTTCCAATCTGAAGCTTTAAGCTGTTTTAAATTGGAGGGAAGTTCTGAAATATTCATAAATGACCCGTAATTTTAGTGATTAAACCTATAACCCAACCTTATTGTAATTTAGAAATCAATTTTAAAACAAATATTCAAAAGAATTCTCGAAAATCGTTTGAATTCCTGTTCTTATATTGGCATTAGGTAAATTTTTAATTGTAGATAACCATGTACCGAAACACTATCGAAATCGAATTAAAGAATATTGAACCACGACTCGTATTGGTTCCAAGAAAAGTCGTGGATAAAGTTGTTTTACACCAACGCAAACTTCCAGCAATCCTAGGCTTGATATCAAGCCAGTTTTCCAGCATTGATTCTATTTGGACAGATTTTGAAACCATCAATTCTTTATCAAAGGAACTTGAATTCGAATTAGAAATCGGGTCACTGCCATTTGGCAAGATATTACTCCTTGCAAAAGTTGAAGGAGAAATGCCAGGGAAGTTCAATATTGAGGAACGCAACACCCTGTACTGGCGAAGATTGTTTCACGCCGAGGTCAAATTAAAATTCATCGAACTCAAAGAAAATGGATTTCTATCTGACGACGCAGTTGAAAAAAAAATCAAGACTATAGGTCGAACCGTTTTTTCTGAAGCGTTAATGGTGCTAGAACAAGAACACAAGATTTTTCCTGAACAAGATATCGCAGACAAATATATTTCGTTCGCAGCATCATTTGCAGAACTCTATCGCTTTTCAGAAAACTTGTTAGCAAACTATTTCCCATCCATCAAAGACTATGAATCGTTACTTTCAATTATTAGAAATGATGTTGCAGAAGACATTATTTTTCAAGAAACACGAATACCTGGAACCCAAAACCCTCACCCTACTCCAGAAACTCATGCAGAAGAATCCAGCGAATACTTTAAAAGGCTTTCTGAACAGGCAGAGAAAGAATCCTCCCTAAATAACGCTACGGTATCTGCAATATTATGGACTCAAGCAAATCGGGTCGCCCCTGCGGAATTATCTTCGAGCACCATCGAAAAAGCACACAAAGAAATCCGCAAACTGGTCAAAAGACTTCAAGCTGCTCTAAATTTCAACTCAAGCGATTTCCAAGACTGGGAATCTGCGCTTCTTCCACTGCTAGATAAAGCGGATCAGGGTTCTTCCCCTGTCGAAGCCCGGTTGCTTACCGAACTACAAAGTGCATGCGAAGATTACGAGCAGGAAATATATCGGATCGATGTTTTTACCTGGGCGATATCGTTGGGAAAAAAACCAATGAAACGCCCGCTCCGTTTTCAAAGACTAATAAAAATCCACCAAAGGCTTAGAGAAGCCAGTTTGAATGCTATCACAACCCGACTTGCATTCGCAGACCGCAAAAAACTCGAAACGCTTCTTCAATTAGTATGGAAACAAAACGAGAAACTGCTTCGAGACGAAATTCGACCAATCATTGAAAATAATTTGCAATCCGTTGGCTTGAAAGGTGAAGGTGCCTTTGGCGAAATCGCCCGAAGAAGGTTAGTTGAAGAATTCCTCGACCGCATTATCGAACAGGGATATCTCAATTACTCCGAGCTTCGCGATATGATTTCCAGAAATCACCTTAAGCTTGAAGATATCAGAGATGCTGCATCATTTTTCAAGGGTGATGCGCTTCTTACCTTGGATGAAAATCTTTCTTCGCAGTTAGACGGCGTGTATAGACGAAGCGATTTCTATCTCCGCTGGCTCGAAAAATCCACCGCTTTAAACTTCGGCACCGCAACGGGAAGAACCATAACTAAATTCCTTACGCTTCCCTTTGGTGGCTCTTTTTTACTAATCGAATCTGCAGATTTAATTTGTGATAAAATTACAGGCGATCGTATTCCTGATTTAATTAGAAATCTAACCTTTGTAACTCTTGGTATATTCTTTTTTGCCGTCATCAACAGTCATTCGTTCAGAACTTTTGTAGTTGATTGCCTTTTAATTTTCTGGAAAACAGCCAAATTTATTTTTTACAAAATCCCTTCAACCCTTCTTACATGGAATCCATTCTTATTAATCTGGAAAAGCCTGCCAGTACAAATAATTTATTCTCTGATACTCAAACCCCTTTTATTCACGGAAGCCATCGCCATCTGGTTGCCTAAATCCTACCCATACCACGTAGGCGAAATTGTTCTATTCATCGGGTTCACCTTACTACTTAACTCAAGGCCTGGACGATTACTTTCCGAATTTGCAATTTCGAGCATGCTCACTTTAGGCAAGCTTATCCAAGATGGATTGATTTCTATCCTCTTCACCATCATGGTCCAAAGTTTCAAGAAAACCATCGAGGGGCTTGAGTTTGTCCTGCAATGGGTCAACGATTGGCTAAGGCTAAGGGGGCGTGCCAAACCATGGCAGATGGCACTACGAGGGGTTTTAGGATTACTCTGGTCGCCTGTCGCATTTTTTCTGCGCTTTTATACCGTCGTTTTAATTGAACCAGGAATCAACCCGATCAAATTCCCTATTTCTTCGGTTGCAGCAAAATTCACTTACCCCATCATCATCCCGCTCACTCCAGAAATCGTCCAATTTTTTTCGCCTTTTATCGGCGATGTACTTTCAAATTTGTTCTTCGGTACAACCATTTGGCTAACACCCAATTTATTCGGGTTTCTTTTCTGGGAAACTAAAGAAAACTGGGGGCTTTATCGAGCTAATAGGCCCCAATCACTTCGCCCGATGGCAATAGGAACGCACGGCGAGACTATTCCCCAGCTTCTAAAATTAGGTTTTCACTCCGGAACCATCCCCAAGCTTTTCATGAAACTAAGAAAAGCAGAACAAGATGCAGTGACAAGAAGCGATTGGCGCAAAGCAAGAACGCTAAGGCTTGATTTACAAACCATCAAGGAAAGACTAGCGCGCTTTATTGAACGGGATCTTCTTATTCCTATGCAGCAAAACAACAAATCTTTTGTTAGGCCACTGCGAGTTTCAGAAATATCGCTTGGGATTAATCGCATCGAAGCAGAAATGACGGGCATGGATGATAACGGTTACGCTTCCTTCAAAATATCTCTGGAATTGATCGATGGAATGCTCATGGGAAGTGTATCCAAACCGGGTGGAACCCTAGCATTGAACGAACAGCAGAACAGGTGCCTAAGTTTAGGAATTGCAGGATTGTACAAGTTTGCTGGAATTGAAATTTCCAAAGAACAGGTCAGCAGTAACCTGCCAAGCTGGGTCACAGATTGGAAAATATATAGAGGAAACCTTGTACTCTTTTCAGAAAAACAAAGCACTATTCTTGTGCCAATTAATAGTGGTGAGACCCAACCAAAACTCCAAATTAATCGGGCAGAAAACTCCTGCAACCTCGAAACTCTTGATTTCGAAAGGCTTTTGTTTGGCAGACAACCATTAACTTGGCAAGATTGGTCGGACGGATGGGATCGATCTGCAAATAACCTGTATGTTTGGCCTCTTTATTATGCAGGGGTTGAACCCGATATTGTGGGTAACGCTCCAAACAGAATTCCATTTGACACAATCAAACGATGGCAGGAAACCCCAGAAAGATCAGAGCTAAACCAAGATTATAAGTCAGTTTAAAGAACTATTTTGCTGCCTGCCATTCAAGCCCTAAAGTGGTGAATTTCTCACGCTTGGCTAGCACTTCCCAAGGGCTGCCTGCGGCACTCTTCACCAATGATTCCATGGTTTTGGTAGATTCTTTTGCAAGTTTTTTACCTGCACTATCCCCTTGCAGTTTTGCTGTTGCAGCTAATTTCCAGCCCCCATGAATTTTGGGATCCATTGCTGGGAGTTCTTTACGCATTTGTCCAAGCATTGATTGGTATTCGTAGAGATAGGCGATTTGGGCTTCCAATCGTGCTCGTATAAAATCATAATTTGCCTGCCAACGCTTGCTTTCAGCATCTTTCATTTCTTCACTTTTCTTTAAATCATCAAGAGCATCCTGTAAGTTCACGAACATACGAGCAACATCTTTCTCGTCATTTTCAATACCCGTCTTAAAGGTAAGTTCATTGGCTGGTGCCCGGTAACCATCTTTGAGAACATTTAAGTTCACTTTGGCGATTTTTCGTTTTTCATCCACTTCCATTTTAATATCAGCGGGAGCAGGCAAAGATGAAATAACCCAAAGTTCAACCCGAGCTTTTTTAACATTTTTTTGCAAGTCCGTTTCAGGACCATCAACTTTTGCATATTCCTTAATAATCTGATCCGCAATCGGGGGTAGATATTCCAAACGAATTGAATTATCTATTTCTGAAGCTTTTACTGGGGGTGTCCCAATTTCTTCGAGCACAGATTTAACAAGTGCAAGACCTTCCTTATTAACAGGCTTTAATCCCGTAATTGCAAGCTTTGGGGGCATTGGTTCTGCAGGATCAAACTCAGCGCCATTATCTTTAAACGCACCATACATTTTAGGAGTTTGCTTAAATTTTTGTTCCACTGCAAGCACTTCAACATTTTTCACAGTGGCCTCAAAAAGTTTATCAATCGGAATATTATCGCCATGCTTTTGTATCTGCCCCTGAACACCTTTTTGCAAAGCATCAACAAAACCATCCAAAAACACCCCCAATGGCTCGCCATCTGTTTCCATGGAACGCTGTTCGGCAGAACAAGCAGTAATAACCTGAAGGCCTGCAGGAACAACCTTGATGATTTCCTCCATTTTGGCGCTCATTGGTTGGCCGCCTGGTCGTTCAACACCAATGGTTGGGCTAAATCTGCAAACATCTAGAACCAAAATCTTCTGATGCGCAACACAACTATCAAGTTCTTTATAAAGCCATGCCAGGGGAATGAGGCTGGCGGGATCGGTAAGGTCACCTTCAATAGGTGCGAGGTAAACCTGGCCATCATTCTCAATAGCATGCCCCACAAACACCAACATCAGATGGTCCTGTTTTCGGGATGATTTTAAAAAGTCCGTAATTGTACTTTCAACCACAGATTTCGTAGGTGGAGCAGGATTATCTTTGGCAGCATCACTGAGGTGCATAATTTGGTTTTGCGGTACCCTCATTTGGTTTGTTAGATATTTAGTGATAGCTGGAATATTTTTCATACCTTGCACCATCAAACCATACTGGGTTGGATTGGCATAAAGATAATTATGAATGCTTACAACCAAGGCCCTTCTGGGGAAGGGTGCATTTGAACCGCCAACAGCAGGATTATTCTTTCTGTTTTTCCCCGCAGCTTTACCGTTTTCTGCATCTTTAGCGGGGTCATTTTTATCACCGCCTTTAGATTTTCCGTCTCCATTAACGGCGGCCATTTCTCCGTCTTTATCTTTTAATTTATCCTTGAGATACGGCAATGCCATCACCAGAACAACGCCTAGAATTCCCATAAACAACATGACAACCACGGGAATAATCCAGTTTACTTTCTTTTTTCGATACTTCGATGAATACGAAGGATTGTAATTTACATCGGTTAATCCAAATTGATTGGTTACCGATTTGGCGCCCGCATGGCTCGTAGGTATTGGCGGAACCGCGGGCAAAGGTGGAACGCCATTACGACCTGCTGCAGAAGGTGTTTGGGGAACATTACCCGCAGATTGAGGACCTTGCTGGGTTGGATTTGCTTTTGCACCGGATTGAGGTTGCGGAATATTAGGCTTTATTTGCATAGCCATGTTGCAAAATTTACAGCGAATAACTTGGTTGACCCACTGGGTAGGAACCTTAAGAACTTTTTTACACCCAGGGCATGTGGCATTAATAGCGGTAGACATTTTTAAACCTTTAAAAACAGGAAATCATTTCCTGATATCAAGAGCAAAAGCTATTTATATCATAACGTCTACCATTAAGACGGTGAACGATAAACTTTTGTTTCAAGATTTTTATTATTATTAGCAAAGCACAAAAAGAGGCGGATTATTCAAGAACTAAAGTTTCTGCATTAAAAACGGGGCCATCCACACAGATTCTTTTATAGTCCCAACCACCTTCTGCTTTTACTTTTACAACGCAACTAAAACAAATACCCAAGCCACAGGCCATGGGCGATTCAAGCGAAACATGACATGGTGTATTATCTTCCAAAGCAAGTTTGCAAAGCGCATGCAGCATAGGTTCAGGGCCACACCCATACCAGTGCTCTGCTTTGGGCAATGTTTTAAGTAATTCTGTTACTCTGCCATGAAAACCTTGAGATCCATCATCAGTTGCGCAAAACAAATTCAAGCCAATACTTTCAAAATGGTCAACACCTGCAAGAAAAGGTGCAGAGCGGACACCATAAATCATGGTGACCTTATTCAACGATTTTTTAAGTGAATCTCCGCCATAAGCTTTGATACCCAGCAATTGTTTTCCAAAGGCCAGAAAAGGCGTTTGCCCAATGCCACCTGCAATAAAAGCAACATGATCTTTGTCTGGAAAAATCGGAAAAGGCTTGCCTAGGGGGCCCCACGTTTCAATGGATTGGCCTGGAACAACAGCAGGCAGAAGAGAAGTCATTTTCCCAAGTTCAAGGTAAACGATTTCAATTCCTGTGGGCTTGCCTTGATCATCAAGAGTCGTGTCGTAGAGTGCGAAAGGCCTACCTAAAAGAGGATCATTCCCGCCAGGAAGTTTGATCATCACAAATTGCCCTGGTCTGATAATCGCAGCAATTTTAGGGCAATGCAGCTTTATCAGATGGGTTTTGCTTGCAATCGTGTAATGATCAACAACTTTAGCATTTTCTTGAAACATGGAATCATTCCTGCACAATAGCTTGTTCTGCAATTTTAATTAGCGAGCTCAATTCCCAAGTTTTCAATTTGCGGGCCTTTCCTTTAGGCAATCTATCTAGCCTGATAGAGCCAATAGATACCCGTTTCAGCCTGATAACTTTATGGCCCAACTTGGCAAGCATTCTTCTGATCTCGCGATTCTTTCCTTCGCAAAGCGTGATTTCAAGCCAAGAGCTTTCGCCCTGCCTTTTCAAGATACGAACCTTTTTCGCTTTAAGTTTCCCCTCGCTTGACCAAATCCCTTTTACTAGCTGTTGCATATCTTCATTTTTAGGAAGGCCCGCAACCTGTGCATGATAGGTCTTCTCGACTCCAAATTTAGGGTGCATTAGCTTCTGAGCAAATTCCCCATCATTCGTAAGAAGAAGTAATCCTTCGCTATCTTCATCGAGCCTGCCCACCGTGAAAATTCTTTCACTTACATGGGGCAAAAGATCTTTCGCCAAGGGCCTTCGGGCAGGGTCATGATTGGTACAAAGATAACCCTGTGGCTTGTTAAGAAGCCAATATACATGCTGCTCGGAGTTAAGATCTTGCCCGTCCACGGTAACCACTTCGCCTGGGCGAACACGAGCACTAAGATCGCGCACAACAACGCCACCAATCTTAACCTTACCGCGTTGGATAAGAATTTCACAATGCCTACGAGAATCAACACCTGCGTGGGCAAGGTATTGGTTTAATCTTTTGGCTTTTTCAACTGGTTCTGCAGGTTCTTTCATCTTATTTTCCACTTTTCAAACTATTAAAAATTTTGATCAAACACCAAGCTGAGTCTTAAGTGCAACAAGTTCTTCTCGAAGGCTTTTGACTTCTTCTTGCAAACCGGAAACCAACTCACGCAATTCTGCTGCGTCACTGCTTCTCCTAGTTGTTGCAGAAGGTTCATCATCAGCAATAACCTGAATTGCAGTACTTCTAATTCTAGCTATTTCATCGGAAGAATGAAACCCATGGGTAACTCTTGCGCCACGAACGCCCTTGGAATCGACCCAAAAAATCAGTTTTCGTGCTGCGAGTGAATCCAATGCTTCGCGTAAATCCTCAAGAGAATCGAAAGTTTCCATTCTGCCTGCCCTAGTGCGAAGCAAGCCTTCCGTTTGCGGTCCTCGCAACAAAAGCTCACCTAGAACGGACATATCGCGCTTACTTAGGTTCCATTTTGAATACAATTCATGCTGCCAGCGCTCGACCCGGCCACCCCGCACCATCGAAATCAAACCCTTGGCAATACAATTGCGAATCCCAGATTCAACCTGATAATCCTGCAAATTCATAATAGGATCACGGTTGGATTTTTGATTAGCGGCGTTAACCAATGCATTTAACGAAAGGGGATAAGCCTCGGGAGTTGTTTTGGCTTTTTCAATTAAAACACCTAGAATTCTACGTTCTAGGATATCCAAGGCCGGCCATACTAGCTCCGTAACCGGCTCTTTTTCCATGCTGTTTTCTTGATTTTCCACAACAATACCCTTATTAGTTAGTTTCGCGGCACTTTTGAAAGTATATTCAAGACTGGGCAGTTGAAGCCATGCTAATTGCATTTATGCACAAAAAGTAAGATACCCATGGCCCGTAAGCTTCCATAAAACTAAAAAAGACTGCCATACAACCCTAAAAGCTGGAGTTTTAAATGGATCTTCATGATTTGATTGTAGAGTTACGAGAAGTAAATAAATCTAAAATTGTACTGCTTGTTGCAGATGGTTTAGGCGGATTGCCCATGACTCCGGGTGGAAAAACCGAACTGGAATCTGCAAGCACCCCCCATTTGGATACACTGGCACGAGAAGGCATTTGCGGCATGAGTATCCCAGTATTGCCTGGAATCACTCCTGGAAGCGGCCCCGGGCATCTTGGATTGTTCGGCTATGACCCCCTTAAATATCGCATCGGGCGCGGAATTCTTGAAGCTTTGGGCATTAATTTCGAAGTTGGCAAAAACGATGTAGCAATTCGTGGGAACTTTTGCACTGTAGATGCCGAAGGCAAAATATCCGATCGCAGAGCAGGTAGACCCACAACCGAACAATGCGTTGCGATGTGCAAAAAACTAAAGCAGATCAAAATCCCTGATGTCGAAATTTTTGTTGAACCAGTTCGTGAACACCGCTTTGTTGTCGTTTTCCGTGCTCCTGGATTGGGAGACCGAGTCAACGACACCGATCCACAACAAGTTGGATTAAAGCCTTTAGTAGCCAAGGGAGAAGACGCTGAATCGCAAAAAGCTGCCGAAATAACCAATAAGTTTGCTCACGAAGCAAGCTTGGTACTGGCCCAAGATTCTCCAACAAACATGATCACCCTTCGTGGTTTTGCGACATTCCCAAAAATAGCAACCATGGAACAAGTTTACGGCCTTAAATCTGCTGCCATCGCTGTTTACCCCATGTATAAGGGCTTGGCTCGCCTTGTAGGTATGGACATCTTAAACGCTGGAAGTTCTCTTGCGGATCAAGTTGAAACCCTCAAGAAATCTTGGAATGATTACGAATTTTTCTTCCTGCATTACAAGTACACCGATAGCACCGGGGAAGATGGGAATTTTCAAGCCAAGGTAGAAATGATTGAGAAGTTAGATGCAGCGATTCCCGGAATCAAAGCGTTAAAACCAGATGTCTTTATCGTTACGGGTGATCACAGTACGCCAAGCAAACTCAAGAGCCATAGCTGGCATTCAGTGCCAACCTTGATATCTTCTCCAACCTGCAGGACCGATGGTGTGACAGAATTTGGAGAATCCTATTGCCTGCAAGGAGGCTTGGGGCATTTTGAAGCTAAATATTTGATGAGCCTTGCGATGGCTCATGCGGGCAAGCTTGGGAAATATGGTGCGTAAAAAGGATCGCAGTAAACTTAAAAACATATCGCCTTTGCAATTAACTTGCTGGGCGATATGTTTTTGTATTTAGAGAACCCATTAAAGATCGTCATCATTAATCTTAGGCAGAGGCCTATGAGGTTGCTTTTTGTTAACCCTTTCGGCTTTCAAGCGCAAAAATGCCTGAATAAAAGCTGTAATCGCACCATCAAGAACCTCAAAAACTTGCGCAGTATGATGCTCGGTTCGAACATCTTTTGCAAGCGTGTAAGGCTGCAATACATAATTGCGAATCTGATAGCCCCAAGCCACCTCACCCTTTTCATCGTAAAGCTTTTCAACCTCTGCTTTTCTTTTTTGCTCTTCAATCCGATAAAGCTTGGCCTTCAGAAGTTTCATAGCAAGATCATCATTTTTATGCTGACTTCTTTCGCTACGACTTTCCGCAGCAATCCCCGTAGGCAAGTGAATATAACGAACGCCACTTTCCGTTTTATTCTGATGTTGCCCACCAGGACCGCCACTTCGAAAAGTCTGCCTTTCCAAATCGTCCGAATGAATTTCGATGTGAATATTCCCATCGATCTCTGGCATGACATCGACCGCTGCAAATGAAGTGTGCCTCTTGGCATTGGAATCAAACGGGCTGATCCGAACTAGGCGATGCACACCTGCTTCACTTTGAAGGTTGCCGTAGGCAAAATCTCCTAAAATATGAAGTGTTGCATTTCTAATACCTGCCTCTTCGTTTCGAAGCTCATCAACGATTTCAGTTTTATAGCCATTTCTTTCGGCCCAGCGGGAATACATACGAAGCAACATCTGCGCCCAATCACAGGCCTCAGTCCCGCCACCGCCCGCCTGAATTCGAAGGTATGCATTGCTGGCATCTTGCGGCCCATTTAGCATGGAGCGCAGTTCAAACTCTGCAAGATTAGTGTCAGCTTTATCTAACTCCGCAGCGAGATCAACCTCCAATGAGACTTCTTCTGCGCAAAGCTCTGCAAGTGCTCCAATATCTAAATTGGCGACCTCGATTTCCTCATACGGTTTTAATAGGCCGTTGAGAGGTTTTAATGTATTGATTGTTTGTTGGGCTTTCTCCTGATTGTTCCAAAAATCAGGCGTGCCCATAAGGTCTGTTAATGTTTGCCTTTGTGTTTTTTTTCCAGCAATGTCAAAGAGAGTCCCGTAGCTGGGTCAACCTGATGGTCAGATTTTCTACGCGTCTTTTCAATTCACTATTCATGCTGAGATCCTTCAATAATTACAGAAATATATTTCCCTGAATAAAAAGCAAAATGAATCTGCCTTCTGTTCTCATAATATCATATTATTAGGATTCACTATTAGATCCTCACCTAAAGGGTAACGACAATGGAATTTCAAGGAAAAACAATTTTGGTAACTGGCGGCGGCAGCGGTATCGGTCTAGCTTCTGCTCAGGCATTTCACAATCTTGGTGCCAAGGTTGCCATTTGTGGACGGAATAAAACCAAACTTGATAAAGCCTCCGAACTTATTTCAAAATCCAAGGAAAGAGTTCTGTCTTTGGTCTGTGATGCTGGCCAACCAAAAGAAGTTGAAAACACGGTCAGTTCTACAATTAAAGCATTTGGCCCCATCGATATTCTGGTGCATTGTGTTGGTATGAATGTCAAAGAAAGATCTTTTCAGGAACTTAATCCAGAAAGCTGGCGGTCGTTGGTGGAAGGAAATCTAGACAGTGCTTATTATGTGTTTCATGAAGTTTTAAAAGGAATGAGGCCAAGAAAAAATGGGTTGGTGATTGTTGTAAATTCTATCTCTGGATTGCGGGGAAACCCCTTGGGCGGCCCTGGTTATGTTGCAGGGAAGTTCGGGCTTAATGGTTTGGTAGTTGCAACTGCTGCGGAAGAATCCAAAAACAATATCCGATTCTGCAGCATTTTCCCCGGAGAAGTAAACACGCCTATTCTTGAAGCTAGACCCAATCCCGTTTCTGAAGAACATAAAAAATCTATTTTGCAACCTGAAGATGTTGCTCAAAGTGTTTTATTTGTAGCTAGATTGCCTGAGCATGTGGTTATCCCCGAGCTTATCATTATTCCTTCAAAAGCTACTTATATCTAATGCCAAAATAGCAATTTAGGTTTCGAGGACATCAATAATGATGGCAGAGGTGTTGTCAGTTGATCCGTTTTTTAAAGCAATCTGACAAAGTTTAAGGGAAAGACCTTCCAAAGGTTCTGTAGCAAGATAATTTTGAAGGTCAGCCGAGTTTATACTGCCTGACAAACCATCCGAACAAATCAAGTATCTTTGCCCGGGACGTAAATGATGGATAAAGACATCCGGGCCGCCCGTAAGATCTTTTGAACCTAGATATTTATAAATCCGATTTCGAAATGGGTGGGTAGCAACTTGCGCAAGTGTGATTGAACCCGCAATATAAAGCGCATGAGCAAAGGAATGATCCGCTGTTATCAATGACAATTTCTGATCTTCCAGCACATAGCACCTCCTATCACCTAGATTAGAAATTAATACATTTGGGCTATTCTCACGATAAAACAGCCCTACCATGGTCGTGCCCATGTTCAAAAATTTCGGATTGGCTCGAGAAAGGTTCAATAAGGATTGGTTGGCAGAAATATATCCTTGGTGAATAAGTGCAGTATCTCCACCTTCTGAACCGTCTAAAAAGGGTCCTTGGTCAAAAACCTCTTGCTCGATGCTTTTGATGGATTCAGTACTTGCAACTTCGCCTGAAGCATGACCGCCCATACCATCTGCAACCAATGCTAGAAACAAACCATCAGCCATAGTGCATTTTATTGCGTCTTCATTATTTGAACGAAGCCCCTGAAGTGATTCAGAAGACACTTTAAACTCAATTGGCATCTGCAAGAATATTCCTGAAAAAATCAATATCTCAGAGTAATGTCATTATCATAATTTTCGGCCCTCTGCCATAAACAATTATTAATTCTGGAGATTGATTTATAAAATGCATTTTAATAAAGAAATGATCAATTTATTGCTCGAAGCACTAATTGCACTTGCTAAGATATAATTATGAATATGTAAGGAGAAATATTATGCCTGTCGAAATGGGTCTTAGAAGAATTATCATTAGCGAAATTCATGAACAACAAGTCATCGTTTTAAAAGAACTGGAAGGCGACAGAAGTTTTTCAATTCAAATTGGAATTTTTGAAGCCACTAGCATTGATCGCAAAATTAAAAAGATTCCCTCCCCCAGACCCCTAACCCATGATTTATTATGCCAAACGATAACAAGCCTAGGGGGCGAACTTCAAGAAATTCAAATTAATGAACTCAAAGACAAAACCTACTTCGCAACACTTAAAATTAGGCAGGATGGGAAGTTTGTGAAAATCGACTGCAGGCCTAGTGATGCCATCGCCTTGGCGGTCACCATGAGTGTTCCTATTTTTGTTTATGAAGAGGTTTTAGATCAAATCAGCGAAGATATTTGATATCTTTGCCTTTTTTCAACCAATTCCACAATTCTATTGACCAAAAGTTAAGCTTATCCATTCTTCTTCCGATTAAAATGGACTAGATAGAATCGTAAAAAAGCTTTATACGATCATTCCTTGAAGCAGCTGAACTTTAACTTTTACAAAGTTTAGGCTTTTCCTTTCTGCTTCATTATTTTGAGTTTTGGTTTTTGGGGGATATCTCAATGCCTGTTTCTTCGACCGCAAGAATTCATCCAAGTGCAATTATCTCTTCCGACGCTGAGATAGGCGAAAATGTAGAAATTGGCGCACTCGCCCTTATTGATGGCCCGGTAAAAATTGGACACAACTCTGTCATCAAACCAGGTGCAAAGTTATTTGGTAACCTTTCCCTTGGCTCCAAAAACATCGTTTACAGTGGTGCTATTCTTGGCGAAGCTCCTCAACATATGAAATATGATGGCGAACCCACCAAAACCATCATTGGCAACAACAACATTATCCGTGAAGGCGTTACTGTTCATCGGGGAACTACCTCCTCCAACGAAACAGTCATTGGAAACGGCAATTTCTTGATGGCAAACAGCCATGTCGCACACGATTGCAGGGTAGGCAACGGCTGTATTCTTGCAAATGGGGCACTCATGGGAGGGCATTGCGTGATGGAAGATGGCGCTTTCTTATCAGGAAACAGCGCAGTGCATCAATTTGCCAAGGTTGGAAGGCTGGCGCTTTTAAGCGGCGTTTCTGCCACGACTAAAGACATTCCACCTTTTATCATTGTACAGCGAATTAATGTGGTATCAGGCGTCAATGTTATAGGAATGCGTAGAGCTGGTATTTCACATACGAACATTGATGGAATACGAAAAGCATTTCAAATTATTTACCGCGAAGGCTTGATCTTGCCTCAATCGCTACTTAAAGTTGAAAAAGAATTAAGCCACATCCCTGAGGTCGCAGAATTCATCGCATTTATTCGCACTGCAACCAGGGGCATCAGTCTTGAAACCAACAGGCAAGAAGCAGCATAACAACTAGCTTTTTGCTTCGAGTTCCTTAACAAGCTGAGCCAGTAATTCTGGCTTATCTTGTTCTACTAGGTGCTTGATTCGCGCTTCGGGAACTTCCAGCTTTTTCATAGTTTCAACTATGGTGCTCCAAACTTTTTCCCTTTTCTTTCCGCTGCTTAGATACAACTCTCCCACGAGTTCAGCCAATCGCTGATGTGCAATCGGGTTTTGGTTATCGTAAAATCGTTTGATGACTTTTTGCTGGTAGGGACTGAAATCTCGTGCCACTTCAACTACTCCCTTACATAATTTCCTAATTCAAGTATTCCTTCCTGAACTTTTCTTCTTTTGATTATATACCACAGAATTGCTTCTACGATAAATTTGATTTTCCAGTTTTTCTATAAAATCGTATACTTCGCTTTGTTTCTAAAGATGTTGGTAACGGAGTTTTTACATTGCGTGCCGTAATTCAACGCGTATCGATGGCCAAAGTCACGGTGGAAAGCCAGATTTTAGGCGAAATCCAAAAGGGACTACTCATCCTTTTAGGAATAACCAATGGTGACAACGAAGAAAAAGCTGATTGGCTCGCTGAAAAAGCAGCTAGCTTAAGAATATTTCCCGATTCAAACGGAAAAATGAACCTCGATTTGGTTGAATCGGGCGGTGCCATCTTGGTTATCAGTCAATTTACACTTTACGGGGATTGTTCGAAGGGCCGTCGGCCTAGTTTTATAACCGCAGCAAGGCCTGAAATTGCTGAACCGTTGTACGAACATTTTATCCGAAAATTAAGATTACTGGGAATTACTACCCATACTGGAAAATTTGGCGTTGATATGAAAGTTGAACTGGTTAATGATGGGCCTGTAACCTTAATTGCTGATGCCTAAAGTGGTCAAAAACGGAGTAATAAAATGTCCAACGGAATATTTCGGCGAAAATCGCTTCAAAAAGTGATGGCAGATTCTGAAAGCGGGCACAGCCTTAAACGCGTGCTCGGCCCTTGGGCATTAACTGCTCTTGGTATCGGCGCAATCATAGGCACCGGAATTTTTGTTTTAGTGGGTAAAGCTGCCCGCGATGTTACTGGCCCTGCACTTATGCTTTCTTTTGTATTTGCAGGCCTTGCATGTATTTTTTCAGCACTCTGCTACGCAGAATTTGCATCCATGGCCCCTGTTGCTGGCAGTGCTTACACCTACGCATACCTTACCCTTGGCGAATTGATGGCATGGATCATTGGGTGGGATCTCGTTCTCGAATATGCGGTCGCAAGTTGCACCGTCGCACACGGTTGGTCTAAATACTTCCAAGATATACTGAAACAATTTGAGTTTCATATACCAACAGCTCTTACAAACGCACCTTTTGACATCGCCAAAGGTGGCGAAATAGTTTCAACGGGTTCTATCCTCGATCTGCCTGCAGTGGCTATTTCTCTTGTCATCACTTTCATTTTGGTGCGAGGCATCCGAGAAAGCGCTTTCATCAACGGCATTATGGTTGTTGTCAAACTTGCTGTTGTTTTCTTTGTCATTATTGCAGGCATTCCTCACATCGTTACTTCCAACTGGACGGACAACTTCGCACCATTCGGGTATGGCGGCTTAAGCTTTTTCGGAACTTTGGTCTGGGGAGATATCAACCCTGCCACTAATGCTCCGTCTGGTGTTTTAGCAGGCGCGGCGCTTATTTTCTTTGCCTACCTTGGTTTTGATGCAGTTTCCACAAACGCAGAGGAAGCTAAAAACCCTAAGCGTGATATGCCCTTTGCTATCATTGGCTCTCTTTTAATTTGTACTGTTCTTTACATTGCGGTAGCTGCGGTTTTAACCGGCATGGTTAATTACAAAGACATTCCAAAAGAAGCCCCGGTCGCTAATGTTTTTGCACAAGTTGGTATGCCCTGGGCAAGATTACTAGTTTCTATTGGCGCATTAACAGGCATTACCTCCGTTCTTTTGGTGATGATGTGTGGGCAACCAAGAATTTTCTTGGCGATGGCACGCGATGGCCTTCTTCCTGAAAAGTTTTTCGCCAGTGTTCACCCTGTTTATCAAACACCATGGCTTGCAACCATGCTTACCGGGCTAATTGTTGCATTAGGTGGCAGCTTGCTTCCTCTTGATGTTCTCGCCGAACTTACCAACATTGGAACATTGTTTGCCTTTGTGGTGGTTTGTGCTGCGGTACTTATTTTAAGGTTCAAAGACCCGAATGCGCCTCGCTCTTTTAAAGCTCCGCTTGGACTGTTTTGCCCCATTGGCGGTATTGTTTTATGTTTGGTACTCATGTTCTCTCTAGGTTGGGAAAACTGGGTTAGGCTATTCATCTGGCTTGGAATCGGACTTGCTATTTACTTTGTTTATGGCTTCCACCACAGCAAACTTCGGATCGAAGATAACAACCTTGCCAAAAAGATTTAAGCATGGACAACAAACAATTCCAACAACGGCTAGGCCTTTTCGATTCTACAATGCTTGTTGCAGGAACTATGATTGGTTCCGGCATTTTCATTGTTTCCGCAGACATAATCCGTGATGTTGGTTCCCCTGGAAGCCTTTTGCTGATTTGGATTTTAACGGGCTTCATGACAATTCTAGGCGCACTCAGCTACGCTGAACTCGCAGCGATGATGCCTCGCGCAGGTGGGCAGTATATCTATCTTAAAGAAGCTTTTGGCCCGCTGTGGGGATTCCTTTATGGCTGGAGTTTGTTCCTAGTCATTCAAACAGGATCCATTGCAGCAGTTGCAGTTGCTTTTTCAAAATTTCTCGGAGTCATTGCACCAACCCTAGGCACCGGTGAAGAAGCTAAAATCATCAATTGGAGTGGCTTAAACCTAGTAATCTCACTTCCTCTGCCCTGGCTTAAAGAACCTTTGATTATTTTCAAACGCACAGAATTCGCAATCACTTCAGGCCAAATGATTGCGGTTGCAATTATTGCTTTTCTCACACTGCTTAATTGCAGAGGAGTTAAAGAAGGCAAATGGATTCAAAATCTTTTCACGGTGATCAAAACTTTAAGCCTTATCATTCTAATTATTCTTGGATTTAGCATTGGTGCGAACAGAGAGGTTATTAACCTTAACTTTGCAGACCTTTGGGCTGGCTCTTTCTCCACCGACCGATTTAATTCAATCTCTGAACTTGTAGGGGGAGCACCTTGGCTTGTTGCTTTTATGGTTGCTGGCGGAGCTATGGTTGGGTCTTTATTTAGTGCTGATGCTTGGAATAATGTGACCTTTACTGCAGGCGAAATCCGTAATCCCAGCCGTAATCTACCACTGAGTTTGATTTTCGGCACGGGATCCGTCATCCTTCTTTATCTTTTGGTTAATCTTGCATACCTTTGCGTTTTACAGGCAAACGGCAACCCGCTGGTCAGCATTCAACTTAAAGCTGAAATCGAAGAAGGACTTGCAATCAGAAAAGAATACGCCGCAGAAGCCAATTATCTTTCAGCAACTGCAAACCGCCTTGAAAGCGAATCTCTTTTTCTAAAAGCAAGAGTTGCATTACTTGACAAAGATGGTCAAACAACCAATGGAAAAAGACTGATCCAAGATGCGGAATCCAAACTTGCAGAAGCCTCTACCTTTAAAATTAAAGCTGACATTGCCAAGGATGCAAGCAATTCTGCAAGTGAAGAAACTAATCGAAGGCTTAACGAACGAATCGTTAGAAGCACGCCCGAACTTGGGATTTCCCATGCACGGGATGACCGGGTTGGGACTGCTGTTCTACAAATGATTTTTCCTAAATATGGAATGATTGCTATGGCAATCGCCATCATGATATCCACTTTTGGATGTGTGAACGGCATGATTTTAATGGGGTCAAGATTATATTACGCCATGGCTCACGATGGGCTGTTTTTCAAGGCTGCAGGCGAATTAAACACTAGAGGCGTGCCTGCATATGGCTTAGTACTTCAGGGCGCATGGTCTATTCTTTTAGTTTTCTCCGGGACATACATCGAACTGCTGGACTATGTTATTTTTGCTGCCCTGCTATTTTATGCCCTTACAGTTTCCGGATTATTCGTTTTGCGCAGAACAAAACCTAATGAAATTCGCCCTTATAAAGCTTGGGGCTATCCATTCCTACCCTTTCTTTATATTTTGCTCTGTACCATTGTAATGATTGATTTGTTGATCGTAAGGCCGGAATATACTTGGCCTGGTTTGATTATTGTAGCTTCTGGGATTCCTGTTTTTTACTTTTGGCGCAAAAGGAATCCTCATACCATTTGAGTAATTATGCAAATTCAAGAAATTAAATTCAGTCTGCTTAGCATTCCTACCGACCCAACAAGATCTTCTGCCACCGAAATCGCTGCTGGGAGAAGTGATAAAATCACTACTCTTGTTGTTCGGATTAAAACCAAATCCGGCATCGAAGGCATTGGGTTTGCTTATTCTCTTCAGGGCGGGGGCAAGGCAATGCTTGCATTGGGTCAGGAAGATTTAGCCCCAATCTTAATCAATGAAAACGCATTAGATAACGAAAAACTAGCGGCCAAAGTTTATTGGCGCACCCAAACAATTGGAAGAACCGGACTGGTTCAACAAGTTTATTCAGCCATTGATATCGCCCTTTGGGATATCAAAGGCAAGGCCGCGAATTTGCCTCTGCATAAATTACTCGGTGGGTTCCGCGAATCCATCCCCGCTTATATCTCACACACGGGATGGCTATGGATGAGTGTCGGGCAAATAATTGATCTCTCAAAACCGTATCTGGATCAAGGCGTCATGGGCCTTAAGGTGAAGGTTGGCGCCAACCCCCAAAGCGATATCGAACGCATTGGTAATTTACGCGAAGCTATGGGAGAAGAAATTTGGCTGGCAGTTGATGCCAACGAACGCTACGACACCGGAACGGCTCTTGCTATGGGTAACTTCTTCCAAGATGAAATTGGGGTTGGTTGGTTTGAAGAGCCCATCAGTTGCGAGAATATCAAAGGCCATGCTTATCTTGCGAACAAGTTGGATATTCCGATTGCGGCTGGTGAAATGCTTTTTTCCAGAGAAGAGTTTCACAACTATGTTGAAAAAAGCGCACTCGACATCGCTCAGCCTGATATCACCCGATTAGGGGGCATCACCAACACTCTAAAACTTATTCATTACTGTGAAAGCCAGAATATACCCGTTAGCCCTCATTTGTTGCCCGAATTAGCGGTCCAAATCGGGTGCGGTTTGGCCCAAGTGACTTCAGTGGAATACATGCCTTGGTTTGAACCACTATTTAATGAATACCCGAAATTTAAAGCTGGCAAACTTGTACCTCCTGAAGGTTCCGGCTTAGGCTTGAGCTTTTCGGAAAAAGCTCTGCAAGAATTCGCCGTAATTTAACCAGAAGCCTCGGCTTCCCCATATCTCCAAAAATCCGACTTGCATCATTTAATATTTGATGTATCTGACTCCATTTGATTCTTCATTGAGTTAAGAGTTTCATGGAGTAAGAAATTGGCAGATTCTCAAACGACGGTATTAGATTTAAGAAAAAAGATGGCGAGCTTTGTTGCAGCAAGAGATTGGGAACAATTTCACGATCCGAAAAATCTTGCGATGGCCCTTTGCGCAGAGGCTGCAGAGTTGCTTGAGCATTTCCTTTGGATCACTCCCGAAAATTCAAAACTCTCTGTTTTGGATCCTATCAAACGAAAAGAAGTTTCAGAAGAAATTGCAGATGTCACCTGCCTGATCATGGCATTATGCAACTGTATGAATCTTGATCTTTCTGATTCTTTAAATGCAAAAATGCTTAAAAACGAGCTCAAGTACCCTGCGGAAAAGTGTCGCGGATCCTATAAGGCCCCAGATGCCAAACCTTCTAATGAGTAATTCCATGTTGAACACAAATTGCTTTGCTATTTTAATGCTTTTTGCCGGGGCATTCTTTTCCCTGGCTCAGGTTCCGGGCACTTTACCCATCGAATCCGACAAAGAAACGCCAACCTTAAAAACAGATGAAGGCAGCCAAGTTTCTATTATCACACGCTTTGTTGATAACCCTGAAATCGGCAAGCCTTGCACCATGGAAATCACTTTGAAAAACCTTGGCAGCCTACCTCTTGAAGAACTTGTTCTAAGTCAAGAATGGAAAACTAAACCTGAAATTTTAGAGGTAAACCCAAAACCTTTCATCCAAGAAAACAAATGGACATGGGAAATACCTGAACTGCAATCAGGCACCGGCAAAATATTCCAATTCAAAGTTAATGCTGCAGATAAAGATAATTTAAATTTTAAGCCCGCAGTCGTTTACAAAGTTGCAACAATAAAGAAAAACGCTGAGACGAAAGATGGTTTACTGGTCCAAGTTCAAGGGCCACAATGGGTAAGGCGTGGGCAAAGGGCCGTTTTTGAAATCGTCGTTGCAAACCATGGTTTAACTCCGGCAGAAAATGTAACCATCCGCGACAAACTTCCCCAGGGCCTCAGACACCCTGAAGGCGAACTTATTGAAGCAACTTTGGGGGATATTCCCGCAGGACAAACTAAATCTATTCGACTTGAAACACTTGCTGTGGAAAACGGTAAATTCTCTCAAAACATTCAAGTAGCCTCAACCAATGGCGAAAAAAAGCTCTATCAATCAGATATATCTGTCAGTGATGGGCAGATTAACCTTCAGTGGAAAAAATCTTGGGAAGATACCGCCAAGGGCGAACTCGAAATGATTCTCGAAGCTAAAATCGATTCCATCAAAATTGGGGAAATCCAGCTTGCCATTCAGACTATTATTCCTGAAGGGCTCGAAATTGTAGGAAGCAACCCTCAAGCGAAATTTGAATCAACTGCTCCTACAAATAAATTACTTGTCTGGAACAACCCGCAAATTGTTGGGGGGAAATGGTCTGCAAAGCTGCGATTAAAAGCAGCAAAGCCTGGCGATTGGCAGCTAAACGCCAAAGCTTCGATGGAGAATAGTGCAGATACATCCTCGATGTTTTTAGTTCGTATTGAAGGCACCTCCGAGATCCTGGGTGTATTTACACCCGCAACCATCAAAGCAACCTTGGGCAGTGAAAGCGAAATTAGGTTTTCCCTGAAAAACAATGGTTCGATTGATTTAAACAACACCAGTGTTCGGTTTCTTTTTCCCGATGGAATTGTTCCATTGGCTTGGAATGGGCCAACCATTGCGGGGCTCAACGGGCAGAACTTAAATTTCGATGATCTCCCTGTTTTAGCAAACCGAGCAGACAAGATTTATTCAGTAAATTTAAAGGGCCTCAGCCCAGGTGAATTCCGCGTGGTCGTTGAATACGGGATAGGAAATATCAAGCGCAGCAGTGCGTGCTCAATAATTGTTTCCCCCCTACCCTAACCAATCCACTCATCCTCACAAAATTTATTTTCGTTGTGTAAATATTTGGTTGTTAATCAAGCAATATTTTTGTATCTTAGTCACTTCAACCCAAGATGAGATTTCATCTTGGATCGCCAAGGAAGCGCAGATTAACGGGGAAGGGAATCCCCCCTTTTATCATCCTTTTCTTGCTTCTCAAATTTCCAACAATTTTTTTTTAAAACACCTCTAAGCTCGGTGATTTCCGTGCTTAAAAATACCGATTTTATTTATGTGGGTTTTACGAACCTTGGTCTTGTAAATTGTCTCGACCATTGCTAAATTCCGCCCGCTTAACTGATCGAAAGGTCTCAACCTTCTTTCTTTTTTGCAAAGGCCTTTAGCCGAATTGGTCGGCAAAGGAACATGGCTAATTTACATGTCGGAATCATGGTATGCCATGCTAACGGACAAGAGGAGTTTTTAATGAGCGGTAATAAGACAGAAAAAGAACAAGTTAAAGTACATATTCGCTGGATGATTAGACGCGACATGCAAGAAGTATTACAAGCAGAACAACAATGCTTCGCACAGTCTTGGACTGAAGAAGATTTTTTACGCTGCCTCAGGCAACGCAATTGTATTGGGATGGTAGCAGAAGCTGGCGACAAAGTAATCGGGTTCATGATTTATGAACTTCACAAAAACAAACTTCACATTTTGAATTTTGCTGTCCACCCTGATTACCAACGGTCGGGCGTAGGATTACAGATGGCTGTTAAATTGATTGGAAAGCTTTCGAGCCACCGTAGAACAAGAATCACTTTGGAAGTCCGAGAAACCAATCTCTCAGGCCAGGTATTCTTCAGAAATCAAGGTTTTAAAGCAATAAGAGTGCTTCGCTCGTTTTATGATGATAGCAATGAAGATGCATACCTGATGCAATACAAATTGCCTTCAGACACCGATGAAGACTTCGAAGAAACCATCAATCGTATTGCTCAATACGAAGAAAACGCTTAATCGAGTTTACTAAAATCGAACTAAAGCCGGGGAAACCCGGCTTTATGCATTTCACCCCTTCTTTAGTTCTTTCGTTATAATCGTTACATTTTAACAAAATGACCAATGCATTTTCCCTTGTTTTCGATTGCAAACAAGGTTTGCAACCTCTAATGTGAAGGGAGATTTAGATTTACTTAGTATTAATTATTAGACGGTGTAACAATGAAAATTATTTATTCAATCACGATGATAGCCCTAATCGGCTTTTCTTACGGTGCAAGTTTTGGAGGCATTGAGAACACCTCCGATAAAAAACCCGAACCGCCTATCACGCCAGAAAAAAAATTAGACGTTACTAGCATCGAATCGATTCAGGCTCAACTGAAAGAGATTCAGTTATCTCTTCAATCCATTAAAAGCGCTGATCACGAATTAAAGCTGAAAAAAATTGAAGCTGAGATTAGTATTCTCAAAGATCAAATGAGTAGAATGGAACAAGCCATCACCAAACTTGCAGCAACACGTGTTGCAGCATCGTTCACCCCTGCAGTTGCTGCGAACGGGACCATCAAGATTGCCAACACTTCAAGCGCCAACACTAGTGTGATCATCAATGGAAAAGTATATAAGGCCCAAGCAAATCAAACTCTTTCCGTACCTAATCAAAATGCAGGCGATTTTACGTACGAAGTTCTTGCTGATGGATTTGGGATTATCCAAAAACAAACCACCAGAAGCCTTGCTGCAAATGAAACATTCACCATCAACATCTATCCTAGGTAAATGATTTTGGTTTTGCCAAAAGTCAGGCGACCCTCAGTCGGTCGCCTTTTTTTATGAAATGTAAATTTTTATTATCATCGTTTAGCTTGGGGACTAGATCATGATAATCACCATTGATGGGCCAGCAGGTGCAGGCAAAAGCACTGCTGCAAAACTACTAGCAAAAAAAATAAACTTCCAGTTCTTAGACACGGGCGCAATGTATAGAGCTGTTGCTCTAGCTGCTTTAAACACCGGTGCATCTTCATTCAACGAACCTGCGCTTGAGCAAATTCTAAGTAAGTTAACAATAAAACTTGAAGAAAACAAAGTGATCCTAAACGGTATGGATGTTTCGATTCAAATCCGAACTAAAGAAACAACGGAATTAGCAGGTGTAATAGCAACCAGCAAAGTCGTGCGAACAAAGCTTGTCGAATTACAACGTGCCGCTGCTTTTGAAAGAAATATGGTTTGCGAAGGACGGGATCAGGGAACCACCGTTTTCCCTGAAGCTTTCTGCAAGTTTTTTCTGACCGCAAGACCTGAAATGAGAGCGCAACGAAGATATATAGAACTACAAGAAAAAGGGGTGCATACCACACTTCAAGAGATTCTTGACGCTATCATCTCAAGGGATTTACGAGATGAAAACAGAGAAATAAGCCCATTGGTTCCTGCCCATGACGCTATGATTCTTGATACATCCGATATGCACATGAATAATGTAATTGAAGTAATGCATCAAGAAATTCAAAGGCGTGGCATGCAATGAAGGCAGGAATGTTTGATTACAAATTTGTGATGGAGCAGTTAAATTCCATTTGGTATGGATTAAATTACACCTCTTACAATTGTATATACACGTTTCTTTTCAGCCTTCGAAAACAAGGCTGGAAAAATGTACCTCGCAAAGGCCCGGTCCTGCTGGTAGCAAACCACCAAAGCTTTTTGGACCCGATTGCTGTTGGATTAACAGCCTGCAGAGAGCTCTCGTACCTTGCACGAAAATCGCTTTTTAAAAAACCTTTACTAGATGTTTATCTAAAATCCGTTGGATGTTGCCCGGTTGATCTCGAAGGAGTCGCTAAGGAAGGCATCAGATCCACCTTAGATCTTTTAAGCAATGGGCGAGCCGTGCTTGTATTTCCTGAAGGCACTCGGTCTGAAGACGGACTAATGCAGGATTTAAAGCCAGGTATTCAGCTTCTTATTCGAAAATCCAATGCACTTGTTGTTCCTGTCGGGATCGCGGGTGCACATGAAGCTTTATCGCGCGATAACTTCTGGCCAACTCTTTGCCCACTTTTCTTGGGTGGAAACCATGGGGCGATTGGTATTTCAATTGGTGCCCCAATCGAGGCGAAAACCCTTATGGACCTTTCACGGGAAGATTCGCTGAAACTCCTTAAGGATTCCATTAACAGGGAAATCATTCAAGCAGAACATATCCGAAGAAAAAAATAATTCGCAAATCAATCTTTAAGGACTACGGCATTTGATTCGCCATTCATTTGACGCCAAAGATTCTGTGTCGTTGCAACACCTTTGGGGTAATCATTATTATTTGAATATTGAACATTTAATAAAACCTGTTGAAAGGCATAATAAGCAGGTTCAATACGTGGCACTTCGTTTGAAATAATGTCCTCTAACTCGGAGGGGGTGCAACCTCTTGGAATACGGATATTTTGGGACTTGCACCAAGCCAATAAAGCTTTCCAAGTATACCCTGTCAATTCTCGAAGACTAGATTTTTGCCAATCTTTGCGATCAAACGGGTTATCAAACTCTTCGAAAGGCAAGGTTTCGTCCGCAATAGAGGAGTCTGCAGCATCCGCCTGCTTTTTCTTTTTTTCCGAACGATCCATCCAGTCAAAAAGATTACGGAACCAATTTAAAAGGTCATCCGCCCAACCAAAACTGAAACTCATCTTGTAAACGACAACATAAAGAACAAACAAAAAAGTACCCACTGCAAAAACAACTTTAAGAATAACTTCAAGTGCAGCCATGATTTTATCAAGGCCAGGAATATTAAAAGAAGGGGGTGGCGAGGCAGGAGGTTCTTGATTCGGAATAGAATTCGATTTCTGGTTCCCATCACTTTTACGAGAATCACTTTTACCTTCATTATTTTTAGATTGGCCCGACTTCTGAGACCCTTCTGTGGAAGAACCTTTTTCACCAGAATCACTTCCACCTTTTTCAGACTCCTTGGATGCGCCTTTGCTTTCTTTATTCTCATCTGACTTACCCGCTTTTTGATTTCCTTCCTTAGGAGAACCTTTATCACCTTCCTTTTCGCCCGGATTCCCTTCCCCTTTACCTGATTTCTCGGATGATTTTGCGTATTTACTTGCATCCTGATCCTTATCCTGCCCCTTGGAAAGAACCATGGCAATAGGATCTAAAAAACCCTGAGGTCTGGGCAACAGTGATGCAAAAAGAAAACATGATATCAATAAGAACAAACCAGAGAACAACCAAAACCCCGCTGTAAACAAAGGCATGGATAGATTCCGCCTTCGTAAGTCGGACCTTATTGTTAAAAAAGAAGTACTCATTAACAAAGCGATGCAACTTGCAAGATAAATGCAAAGGCAGAGTAAAAAATATTTCCCCAAATTTGGGTCGGTGCTATTTTGAGTTGACCCGCCTAATCCAAAAACAGGTATTGAGCCAAATAAAAAATAAAGCACCCAGACACCGCGACCTTTTCCGCCCTTAACTTTCTTAGGCTTTTCCGTAGCCAACTCCGCAAGAACTTCCTCTGCTTCATAATTAAATTCGGTGCTTTCCTCTCTTGTATCACCCCAAGAATCCGAAGCCTTTTTATTGCCCGGGTTTAACTCTTTTTTCAAACCCACTGAAGCAAGCAATCCATCTTCGTCCTCTTCTCGTTCGCCAAGATCTGTCACATCCCAAGTAATCTTGTAAGTAAACCACCCAACAAAAATCATTAGAGCGGTAACAACACCAAGAATTTCAACGTCTCCTATTAAAGCAAACGGAACCCAAATAACCATTCCCAACACAAATGAATAACCGCCAACAACCCTTTTCAAATCATCGATAAGAAACATACGGCTAACCAAAACAGTGGCAAGCACTTCCCAAAATAAAACCCAATGTGATGAAGTCCATTTAGATGAAAGGGAAAAACGAGCCAATATAAAAAATGTTAATGAAACCATCAGAAAAACAATCAAAACCAAGCCTATCGTACTTACCAATTGATCCAGTACTTCCGGTTTATCGCGATAAGCATATGCCTTTTTCTCTGCCATGTGCGTTTCCTAGACAAGGCTTAAAAGAGAAGTTCGATCGATCTGGGATCTACAAAGCTGCGGAAGAGACTCTTGATCAATGGCGTGGCGAATCTCGCGGATACCATTAGCGATCAATTTTTTAAAAGCACGATTCAACCCCTCATCATCAAATTGAATTAAAACAACGGACACAGCAAACCCCTGCTGTTTCAAATTCCCGAGCATCATAGCCGTTTCTTCGGTTACGCCAGAAAGAACAGCAACAAGAGTTAAATCTCTGGGCAAATGGATTGAAACTTCTCTAATCATTTCAGAGAATTTGAGAGAATCTGATTTAAGGGCACGGCCCATCATTTCCCTTAACAATTGCAAGTGCTCAACACCTCTTCGTGATGGTAAAAACATTGGCTGCAAATGGTTTGGCCTACTGCTATCCAGCATAAAAGTTCGAGCTTCTGCCCGAGTATCGACTTCTGGCTCACTTTCATTTTCTTGAACATTAAATGCGGCATCGGTGGCATTCGTTCCAATCCCAAATGGTTGATTCAACAAACAAACTGCATGGGCAAGTGAAACCGCAGCATCGATTGCGAGCTCCGAGCGAAAAGGTTCTCCTCGTGGTGGAAAATTTGATTCATGAAAATCTAATAAGATCATCGCACCAGCAAGGCAGGTTGGCTCGAATATTTTACATTGAAACACACCTGTTCGGGCACTGGCTTTCCAGTGGATACGGGACATCGGGTCACCTGGTTCATAATCGCGAACCCCTGCTATTCTGGTAGGGTCTTCAAATATTTTCATAACCATTTGAATTTCACCAATCGGCCTTCGTGAGGTTAAATCATAACCAAGCAAATGAGTTATCTTGGGAAGCACGAGCAAATAAAAAGGTTGGCATCCAATGCGATATCTTCGCATGAAGCCAAAAGGGTCTCCGGTTTCTGCAAACACGGGCCCAATCTGAAAAAAACCACGGTGCATGCATTCAAGAGAATAAGAAAATTCTTCTGTTTGCATCGAAAACATCGATAAGACTTTAAGCCTTTTCCCTTTCAATTTCAAGAATGGATGCCGAGGGTTAATAGCATCTTCAGGTAACAGATCTTCTAAAATTACCCAAGGAATAGGGATTAAACCCAGATAGCGGACTAAAACTTTAACCCTTACCTTATCGCCAACTTCTGCAAGGGTGCAGCGCATTTTTCTTTCAATTCTTAACCCGCTCGCCCAATGCCAAGCCAACATCCGACTGCTTATCAAGATCAAGGCCATTAAGTAGGCAGAGAACGCAAGGAGGCCGGAGCCCAAAACTTGGGCAGAAAATCCGATCAGCGTTATTCCAAGTAGCCAATACATTAGAAATAATCTTTTTCAGTGTGATAATCCGAGGAAACAGGCACTGGAATATCATCTAAGACATCATTGATGACATCTTCCGTTTTAATTTTCCTAAGTCGTGTCTCAGGCTTGAGAATGATGCGATGCGAAAGCACCGGAGCAACTAACTTTTTCACATCATCCGGAACCACGAAAGTTCTTCCTTGAATTGCAGCGCTTGCTTGTGCCGCCCTTTGCAATGAAAGCGATGCTCGTGGACTTCCACCTAATAAAATATTTTCGTTATCCCGGGTGCCATGAACGATCTCAAGAATGTAGGTTCGGATTTGATCATCCAAATGAATCTTCCTGACCACTTCCTGGCAAGCCATCCAGTCTGCAGAACTAACGACGGGCACAACATCATCAATCGGGTGGCCAAACTGCAACCTTTTAAGCATCAAGGCTTCTTCTTCAATGGTTGGGTATCCCAGACTTAATTTAATTAAGAATCGATCTAATTGGGCCTCGGGTAATGGAAAAGTGCCTTCATGGTCTACCGGATTTTGAGTAGCTATTACAAGAAAAGGTGGCTTAAGATTATAGGTTTGACCATCGGCAGTCACCCTTCTTTCAGCCATGGCTTCTAAAAGTGCAGCCTGGGTTCGAGGAGTGGCACGGTTAATTTCATCTGCAAGAACAGTTTGAGCAAAAATAGGGCCTGGCCTAAATTCAAACTCGGCTGTTTTCTGATTAAAAATGGAAACCCCATTAATATCGCTAGGAAGCAGGTCGGGTGTACATTGGACCCTTTTAAAGACACAACCAACGCTGCGGGAAATCGCCCTAGCTAATATGGTTTTCGCCACACCTGGAACATCTTCAAGAAGTATGTGCCCCTCTGCAAGGTAAGCCGCAAGAGCCAGCAGAATCTGCTTGCGCTTTCCCAATATTACTTTTTCAATGTTCGAAGTTACTTTTTCAGCAACGCCCTGCACATCGATTTGATTGGAGGCGACTGGCTTTTTTTTATCTTTTGCAGGATTTTCCCCGGGTTCTGGTTTAGACATTTGAGGCCTCTTTAAGAATGCTGGTACCAATTTTTATTATCGCAAACTGAAGCAGCAAATGCAAAAAGGAAGGCCCAATAACAATTAGGTCTTCCTTTTTTTACGAATAACAATTTGCGATTTAGAACTGATCTAGCCAGAAGTGGAAACCACTATAATATTTCTGGGGTTTCTGGCTTTCGTAACGCCAATGAGGCTCTCTGAAAGGAGGATTAGCCATGTATGCAGGTGGCGGCATATAAGGCTGGCCTGGTCTTTCAGGCCATTTTGGCCCCATGGAAGGCCAGTAATTGTGTGGAAAATAATAATACGGATAGTGAAAAAACCTTTGCAAGTTTCCATCATTCGTTTGAGCTAATGCACGATTTTCAATTGCACTTTGCCCAATAAATCCAATCACAACCAACATTACTATTTTGTAAATAAGCCTCATCGTAAAATGTCCTCCTGACCCGATGCCTTTGGGTTACTAAAATAAACACTAGCACCATTTCAATTAAAAGAAGTTTTTTCAGAACAATTCTTTACAATACTTTGATGATGAAAGTTGGTTATTTGGCGATTTCGAAAAGGTGAGCATTCATAGCGAATAATCACGGCACCCTTAATTTTTCTTGGAAAACTTTATGGAAACGACTCAAGTTCACGATAATCCTCTGGTACAGCGCTATGCGGGCAAAGAAATGGTTGCGCTCTGGAACCCTGCAAACAGGTATTCAACCTGGCGAAAACTTTGGGTTGCACTCGCACAAACCCAGATGGAACTTGGCCTTCTTTCCGAAGATGGAACCACTCCACGCATTACCCCGCCGCAAATCAAACAACTTGAACAAAATATTCACAACATCGATTTTGCCCGTGTTGAAGAACACGAACAAAGGCTCCGCCATGATGTAATGGCACATATCCATGCCTATGGAGAATGCTGCCCCCTTGCACGGGATATCATTCATCTAGGTGCAACCAGTTGTTTTGTAACGGATAATACGGAACTCATTCTTATGAGACAGGGGCTTACCCTTTTACAAAAATCGCTGGTAGGCTTGCTTGACCACTTTGCAAAATTTAGCCGTAAGTATGCAGGCATTGAAACTCTTGGGTTCACGCACTTCCAACCAGCGCAATTAACCACCGTTGGGAAAAGAGCCTGCCTTTGGGCCCAAGATTTCCTCATGGACTTCCACGAGGTAAGCTATCGTATCGAAAACATGAAATTCCGGGGCGCTAAAGGAACCACAGGAACTCAAGCGAGTTTTCTTTCCCTATTCAGAGGCGATCACCAGAAAGTCCGCGATCTGGATACACTAGTCTCTAAAAAAATGGGCTTCGATCAAGTATTCCCTGTCACAGGCCAAACTTATCCCAGAAAAGTAGATTCACAAATTCTTGAAACACTTTCTGGAATTGGCCAAAGTGCTCAAAAATTTGGGACCGACATCAGGCTTCTTTCACACCGGCAAGAAATTGACGAACCCTTTGAAACAGATCAAGTTGGATCGTCTGCAATGGCTTACAAACGAAATCCGATGCGCTCGGAGAGAATGTGCGGACTTTCACGTTTCCTCATTCAACTTGCAGGAAACACTGCAGAAACCGCAGCAGTACAATGGCTAGAACGAACCCTCGATGACAGCGTTAACCGCAGGCTTACTATTCCCCAAGCCTTTTTATGCGCTGATTCCATTATGCGTATCGCAATCAATATTGTTCGTGGCCTTGTTGTGAACCCCGAAGTTATTAAATCGGAAGTGGAACGAACACTACCATTCATGGCAACCGAAAACCTTCTGATGGCAGCAGTGGGAAATGGGGGCGACAGGCAAAATCTTCATGAAGTCATCCGCAAGCATAGTCATGCGGTGATTGCAGAGTTAAAATCCGGTAGTAGAAAAAATGATCTACTTGAAAGGCTTAAAAAAGAACCTGAGTTTTCGAGCATTAATTTTGAAAAAGTAATGGCTGAAGGCCGCTTCTCGGGTAGAGCCAAAGAACAAGTTGAAGAATTCCTGGCTGCAGAGGTCGATCCAATTCTTAAAGCAAAAAGCGAATGGACCAATCAAAACGCAGCCTTGAAGTTTTAACTTACTTGTTTCCGTTGTTGGTTGAAAACCAACTTTCCGCCGCTGCTACAACTTCTGCAAGGTTGTAAACAGTTCTGGCGCTTTTTTCATCGGGATCCAAAACGGCAAATAAAACTCCGGCTTGGATCATGGCTTTGAAAACCGACTGTAACATGGGTAAGGCTGGCTGCATAACCAACCAAGCTTCGCCTAATGAAGAAACTTGGATGAAAGCCTCCGCTTTTGCACGATCTTGAAAAATTGCTAGTGCAGCATCACCGCCCTGAGTTCGCCATTGGGCAAATTCAACCTGCCCAGATTCAGTCTTAAAAATCAAAAAAGGAATCAGATCCATAAGAGCCCCGGTAAATTAGGAAGGCATAACAATATCGATAAGACCCATCCTACACAATATAGGAAATATGGCATGTTTTAATGAGAACAATCTCAATTTTAGCCTTGTTTATATAATGGCGCTTTCCTAATATCCGCCCCTCTTAAGCCAAAGAAAGGCTTAAGGATTAAGAGGAAGAGGCGCTAATAAAATGAGTCACGCCAAGGATGGCAAGGATTCGTTTCCTGCCAGATTAATTTGTACTGTTTCCATGTTTTCATTTCAAAAACCTTGGTTGGTTTTTGGGTTGGGAATGCTCCTTTGCGCTTCCGCGTTAATCTATTCCTACAAAAAACTAGAGTTTAAAACCCATCGCGATGACATGATCAGTAATCGCAAATGGTGCCAGCAAAACTGGAAGCATTATCTTGCAGAGTTTGGACAAGACGACGACATGGTGGTAGTTGCGCTAGGCGGGAACGAACAAAACAAAATTGATGCCTTAGAACAACTAGCGTTAAAACTATCAGAACATCAAGAAAGTTTTGACCGTATCTTTTTCAAAGTAGACTTGCAAAATCTAAAAAACAGATCTTTGCTTTTTCTTGAGCCCAAAGAAATAGGCACAATTGTTGGCCATCTTGCAAACATGGCGCCTCTGCTTGAATTCCCCTTTGCTTGGAATTTATTTACCACAAAAAGTATAACTTGCGAAGCACACGCAAGAATAAAACAGATTGAAGCACGTGGGACAGTGACCGAAGCAGACATAGCATTTCTATCCCAATTCAAAAACATTCTCAGAGCTGCAACAAATTATCTGGAGTCTGGAGAAACCTATAAAAGCCCCTGGGTTGGCCTTCTGCCAACATCCCAGCACAACACGACCATGCTTTCAAAACCAAATTATCTAGTTTCAGAAGACAAATCCGTAGCGATTCTTTTAGCCCGCCCCATCACTCAGGAAAAGTCAGATTTCGTCAGTTCCATGCCAGCAGTTAAATTGATGCGTGAAATATTAAATGACATCTCAAAACTTCATCCAGATGTTCAACTTGGCCTTACAGGATTACCAGTTTTAGAAGCTGACGAAATGAATGCCTCGCAACGTGACAGCGCAAAGGCTTCTTGGGTCGCATTTTTGAGCGTTCTTTTCTTATACATTATTGTTTACAGATCTTGGCGATATCCAGTTCTTACCATCACAACCTTGTTAGTAGGAACCATTCTTTCATTAGGATGGTTAACCATTACTATCGGGCATCTTAATTTGTTATCTGCAACTTTTGCAGTCATGTTGATCGGGTTGGGTGATTATGGGGTTTTGTGGGTTAGCGCATTCGACGAATACAGAAAAAAAGGTGTTCCTGCAGAAGAATCGATAAGAAAAACAGCGCTCTCCGTAGGGCCTGGAATTCTAACTGCGGCCTGCACGACTTCTCTAGCTTTTTTCGCTGCAATGCTCGCAGATTTTCAGGCAGTTTCAGAAATGGGCTGGATTGCAGGAAGCGGCATATTGTTTTGTGCGCTCGGCTGTTTCACCTCACTGCCTTCCCTATTAGGAATAACAGAATCGTATAAAAAAACCGCATTACAATCAGAAACCATTGCTACGTTCCCCGGCATCCTTTCTTTCCCTGACATTCAAAATAGTTGGACTACCTCCTTATTTAGCAAACCAAAAACCATGGTGATTTCTGGCATAGTGCTCACCTGTTTATTTTTAATTCCAGCACTGAAAGTTTCTTACGATCATAACCTTCTACATTTACAATCATCCTCACTTGATTCGGTGAAATGGGAAAAAGTGTTACTAGAAAAAATGCCATCCGCAACTTGGCATGCTGTAACTTTTACTGCAACTCGGGAAGAAGCAATCGAATGGAAAAAGAAATTTGAAGCCCTTCCAGAAGTAAGTCAGGTTGCAGAAATAGCCAGCATGCTGCCAAAAGATCAATCAATAAACAAAGGACAACTAAAAGAAATCCAACACAGGCTAAGGTTATTACCAACACGGGGATCAAAACCAGGCCACGCTACACCGGATATTGATGGCTTGAGCAAGGAACTACAACTCCTTGCAAATAAAACTAATGAAGCTAGCTCCCTTTTAGATTTAAGCGACGTTAAAAAAGAATTGGTAACCTTTTTAGGTGTACTATCCAGCACAAACAAAATGTCGAATATTGAACTCAAAAAATTTGAAGAAGCAGTCACCGGCGACCTTATCGAAAACCTCCATCAATTAAAGGAAGTTTCCACGCCTGAATTTATTGAAGTGGCGGATATTCCGCCTCCAATTCGAAATCGATATTTAAGTGAAAACAACCAATGGCTATTAAGAGTATTCGCAAAGAAAAATCTTTGGGAATACAGCAACCTTAAAGAATTCGTAAGTAGCATTCAAAAAGTTGACGCTCGTGCAACGGGAAAACCTTTTACAACTCTTGAAGGCTTAAAAGGAATGAAGTCTGGATTTCAATGGGCCGGGATCTACGCGTTAATTGCAATCATTCTGGTTCTATCCTGGGACTTTAGAAAAACCATCTTGGTAACTTTGGCACTCATTCCCTTAGTCATGGGGCTTTGTATTACCATGGGAGCAGTATGGCTATTAGGCTATCAACTTAATCCAGCGAATATGATCGCATTTCCGATTCTCGTTGGGGTTGGTATCGACAATGCAGTGCATGTAATCCATGACTTTTTAGGACGAGACCGAAGCAAACCTTACCAGTTAAAAAGCAGCACATTCAAAGGAATATTTGTTGCAGGACTCACAACGGTACTGGGTTTTGGTTCGTTATCAATATCTTCCCACCTTGGACTTTCCAGCTTGGGACTTCTATTAGCATTGGGCGTAAGTTCTTGCATGATTTGTTCAATATTATGGCTTCCAAGCTTACTGCAACTTGCACCTATCAAGGCCAAATCAGGCATGAACAAAAATGCATTTGCAAGAACAACTAGCAAAGCAGCATAAAAGCAATCTGCTAAAAAATGATCAAGGAAGTTTAAAAAACTCGGCATTGAGCCTGCCAGTTATTTTAAAAGAAACAATCTTCCCTGAAGAATCTCTGCTAAAAGTAAGTATAGGGTTATCGAAGACAAAATCTCGCGCATAAAGAATGGAAGACCCCAAATGATTAAGATCAACAAAATGATTCCCAAGAATCAGCCTGACATTTTTACCCTGCATTTTTAGTTCGATTTTTCCATAGGCAGGATTCTGATATTCGCCCAAAACATCTGGAAGGCTGAGAGACCC
>CAJCCR010000310.1 GCA_903960945.1 uncultured Planctomycetaceae bacterium | reverse complement strand
TGGGATAATTGCTGGCATATCTGTTTCCCATCTTAAGTTATCAATAGGAATTCCAGGGCATGCGATTATCAAGATAATGATACCAATGGCGCTAGGTTTATCATTAGCGCCAGCAAAGTCCGCAGGGGCAATCATGGGTATTTCAGGATTGATCACTGCGTTTATTGGTCAAACACTTACCGAAGGCCCTGGTACTGGTACGGGAGCATATACCAGTCTTGTATGTACAGGGGTTCTTATGGATTTAACTCTTTATTTTGCGAATACAGGGTGGAAATTATATACAGGGCTAATGGTAACAGGATTAATCGCAAATTTGATAGCGCTTTATGTGCGAAGCGGATTCAAATCGTTTTTGAAAATCAACATTTTTGATTTTAACACTTGGTTTCAAACTGCTGCTTTTACTTATCCGATCTGCGGTTTACTTGCAGGCCTACTTTGTGCACTGCTTGTCTTTAAATTAAAGAATCCGCCCAACAATAGTTAAGTAAACATCAAGATATTTTGCATGCAGCATTGGTAACAAAATCAAGCATTTTAACTGGACACTTTTCACCAAGCGTATTTTCAACTCCAGATGCGACATCTACGCAATATGGATTGGTAACACTGATAGCTTTAGCAAGATTTAAAGGAGTTAACCCGCCAGCAAGAATCCAAGGGCGGTTAAACTTCAATTTGGAAATTAATTCCCACGGGCCTGGAATCCCAGTACCACCAAACATTCCTTTACTTTTTGAGTCTACTAAAATTACTGAAGGAGGAATTTTTTGATTAGAAATAGAATCAAGCTTGTTTTGAACTAAATCTAAGCTCATTGATTCATCAATCGATAAAGTTCCAATCCAAGACTTATTTTGAAGAACATCTAATTCGGGTACAGACCCATGAAATTGATAATAATCAATCCGTGGAATGGTTTTTAGAATTTCTTCAACTTGGGTAACATTGGCATTGGCAAATACAGCCACTATAGAAATAAATGGTGGAAGATTATTGGAAATTTCTAAAGCTATATCTGTTGAAATGTATCGAATGGAGTTGGGAAAAAAATTAAGACCAATGGCATCACAACCAGCATCAACTGCGGCCAAGGCATCCTTGACAGTTTTTAATCCGCAAATTTTAACCCGGACTCTTTTAATAATGTTAACCCTTGTAAGTCCAAGATTAATTAAGAATTATCAAGCAGCTTTTCTTCTGCTTTCTCCAATTCCAGCTTCAAGATACCAGGTCGGGGGAACAGGCCTGCGATTAAGTTCTTCCGCAAAATTCCAAAAGCAAACACAAGGTTCACCTGGTTTCCATGAAAAGAAAGCTTTACGATTATTTACTAGGGTAGGAAATCCTATTAATCCTAGTTCTGGAACTAATGGCTCTACCCCAATATTCTTTATTTCTACCAATGTGTTTTCAAGGGTCAGTTCGGTCACATAAAGTTCGTCTGTGACTTCGTAACTTTTTCTTCTTTCTTTCCAATTGAGCTTATTTTTTTTCTTTTCGTAGAAATTCTTCTCGGATCGTAAAATCCTAACCCTGGAAGATACACATTTTAAGTCTTCTGCGACCCTGCTTGCTAAAGGAAGCATGGATTCAGCAGTTTCTAAAGTCATAATGTCCATGAACATTTTCCTGAAGCTAGGAGTCAATAATAATTCACATTCCTTCTAATTAATTCGGAATAAGCAAGATTCGACCTAAACCTATTAAGGTCAATTCGGTGGGAGATTTATTTAAATCTGGAAGTATTGAATACTGTTAACAATTATGACGGTTACTCATAATTGCAAATTAGGTAAAGAATGATGGTTGTAATGAAAAATCATCATTCTTTCCACTGAACAAAGCCTTCCAAGGCGAAGAATTCGGGAAGGCCAAGTTGATCAAACATCCTTGCAGTTCCAAGGTTTCGATCCTCTGCCCGTTGCCAGAACTCTCTTCGGTCTGAATTTCCGGGAAACATGGCACGATCTTTTTGAGATTGATGGCGAAATATTGCCATTTTCTTTCTTTCAAGTTCTTCCGGCCCTAAAGGTACTACTCTTTCTAAGTCTTGAGGTTCCCATTCTTCCCAAGCACCACGATAAAGCCAAATCTCAGAAGAATTACCTTTGGTTCTTGCTCGTCGAACTGCCTCGAAAATTGCCTCCGCGCAAACCCGGTGAGTGCCATGCGGATCCGAAAGTTCGCCTGCCACATAAATCTGGTAAGGATTCAATTTTGTAATCAAATTTTGAATGTCATCAATATCAGCAGGGTGAATAGGTGCTTTGGCAATGGTGCCCGTGCGATAAAATCGCAGGTTCATGAATTCTAATTGTTCTGGGGGTATACCACATGCTAGTGCTGCTGCTCTAGCTTCCGTTTCCCGAATTAGGGATTTGATTTTCAACAAATCATCGGTATCAGATTGCCCTGGTACTTTTTTATCAAGGAAGTTTCTTACTCTTTCCTTCACTTGATGAGTTTGTTTTTCATCAATTTCAAAAAGACTATTAAAAGCGGCAGCATAATCGGTGAAGCGCCATGCATCATGATCAAATACAGCAATGTTTCCACTGGTCATGTAAGCAACGAAAACCTTATGGCCTTGTTCGACAAGACGTATCAAGGTTCCTCCCATACTGATTACATCGTCGTCTGGATGTGGGCTGAAAACTAGAATGGATTTTTTAACAGTTCCCGCTGGTTCATTACAAATGGTATCCATCAATTGCTTGAAAACTTTCAAGCCCAATACGCTTGCAGGCCCGTGTTCTCTAAGTAGTTCATAAAGTTCGTGTTCACGAAAATCATCATCGGAAAGTTTTAACAATCCTTTACCTGTTTTTAGGCTTAGCTCGATAACAGCTTTCCTAATTAAAGTATCATTCCATGAAACAGGTCCAACCGCCCAAGGCCTATCGATTGCAGAAAGGCTTTTGGAAGCAGCTTGATCCAAGATATAAGTTGCATCCTGATGCTCTTGAAGGAAACTTGCTGTAACATTTTCAGAAACAGGGCCTTCTAAAGCTTTTGCAACAATCGGTGCTTTATGTTCACCATAGGCCATCAGAATAACTTTGCGGGCATCCATGATGGTGCCCACGCCCATAGTAAGGGCACGAAGGGGGACATTTTCTTCCCCAAAAAAGGCTTGGGCAGCGTCTCGACGAGTTACTGCATCTAAAGTTGCAAGTCTGGTTCGGCTATGCCGGGTTGAACCTGGCTCATTAAAGCCCATATGCCCTGTTCTACCGATGCCAAGGAGTTGTAAGTCTAACCCGCCTGCTTGTCTTATTTTTTTTTCGTAGTTAATGCAGAATTCTTCAATCTTTTCAAATGCTAGGGTACCATCTGGAATATTAATTTGATTATCAGGGATGTTTACATGATCAAAAAAAGTTTCACGCATCCATCTTCGATAGCTTTGAGGGTGAGTGGAATCTAAAGGGTAATATTCATCAAGGTTGAAAGTAATGACCTTAGAAAAATCGAGCCCTTCCATTTTGTGCATGCGAATAAGTTCGCGATATAAACCAACAGGGGTTGAACCAGTTGGAAGGCCCAAAACGGTAAATTTCCCCTGAACCAGGTTCTGTTTTATAATTTCTTCAATCTGAAGTGCAATATGCCTTGCAGCTTGATTACTATTGGAAAAAACAATAGTTGGGACTTTGGTGCGCGGGATGTAGTGTGATGCCATAGTTTTTCCAGACATAACCAGTTACATGGTGATTAATAATTCCTATCTATTTAACAGTAGTTTATCATATGATGCCATAGATAAGACTTGTAAAAATATCGTCATGTTTTTGAGATAAAGAATAAAATTGACCTGAGGATCTAAGGCCATGTACATTTTTCTTAATGGTGCAAAGCAAAATGTAACCGATTTGGTCACGGTGGATGGATTGTTAACGCAATTGAAGCTGGAAAGTCGCAAAGTTGCGGTTGAATTAAACAAAAAGGTAATTCCCCTTAAAGATCATGGTCATACCGCTATTAATGAAGGCGATTATGTTGAGGTTGTGACTTTGGTCGGTGGCGGAAGTGGAGAAGAGCTAAAAATGGATACTCCCTTGAAAATTGGGAAATTTGAGTTTAAAAGCAGGTTAATCACAGGAACAGGAAAATATTCGACTCTTGAGCAAATGAAATATTGTCTAGATTTAAGTGATTGCGAGGCAACGACAGTCGCAGTTCGAAGAGAAAGGCTCGTTGATAAACAGGGCCGTAGTATTCTCGATTTTCTTGATTTAAAAAAACTGGTAATTTTGCCTAATACTGCAGGGTGTTACTCCGCTGAAGATGCAGTAAGGCACGCTCGATTAGGCCGTGAATTGCTTAGAAATCTTGAAAATCCTGGTTCAGAATGGGTCAAATTAGAATGCCTTGGCGATCCTAAAACTTTGCTGCCTGATCCTTTTGAAACCCTTAAGGCCACCGAAATACTCGTAAACGACGGTTTTCAGGTTCTTGTTTATACCAGTGATGACCCAATATTAGCGCGAAATTTGCAAAAAGCAGGGGCCACTAGCGTTATGCCTGCAGGGAGCCCTATTGGCAGCGGCCAAGGTATTTTGAACCCCAATAACATCCGAATTATTTTGGAGTTTTTGAAAGCGGAAAACCCGGACTATCCTGTTATTGTTGATGCAGGGGTCGGTTCAGCAAGCGATGTGGCCAAAGCAATGGAGTTAGGATGTGATGGCGTCTTGCTAAATACCGCAATATCAGGAGCAAAATTTCCAGAAAAAATGGCTTTGGCGATGCGCTGGGCCTGTATTGCTGGTAGATTATCTTATCTTGCTGGAAGAATTCCGAAAAAGCTGTACGCACAAGCTTCAAGTCCTTCAGAGGGGCTTATTTTCTAGCAGATTGTTTATATATTAGTTAAATAGCAAGGATTCCCCTAAATTCGGAGGCTTTAGTTCCATGGTTGAGAGAAGAATCGAACTGGATCGCAGATACCAAAAAAAGAAAAAGATGACCAAGCTGAAGAAAAAGCTTGCAATGGCCAAAGATAATCGTGAAAAGGAAGTAATTGTCAACAAAATCAAGGTTATCAGCCCTTGGTGGACTGAACCAACCAAATAATTACCTTATCAACTGGTAAAATGAACTGCACCCGGATATATTTCCGGGTGTTTTCATTTATATTTCGGCTTTGATTGGAGAATCTACAATGGCAATGGAATGTGTTGCATCAGCTAGGAAAGCTGAATCGATAGGCAAAAAGTTTACCATTAAAGGGTGGGTTAGAACGCGCAGGGATTCTAAAGGTGGTTTTAGTTTTCTTGAAATAAACGATGGCTCAAGTTTTGGCAATTTGCAAGTAATCGCCAACAACACTTTGCAAAACTATCAAACAGACATTCTGAAAATAGGCACGGGTTGCAGCGTGGTGATCGAAGGCGTAATAAAAGGCTCCCCAGCAAAAGGCCAAGAAACAGAACTGGTCGCAGATTCAGTTCAGGTTGTTGGATGGGCAGACCCTAACACTTACACAATGCAGAAAAAAGGGCACACGTTTGAGTATTTAAGAACCCAAGCCCATCTAAGACCAAGAACAAATACCTTCGGTGCGGTTGCCCGGGTTCGCAATCAGATATCTAAATCAATCCATGATTTTTTTCAGGAACAAGGTTTTCTTTACATCAACACCCCCATCATCACCCCAAGTGATTGTGAAGGGGCAGGGCACATGTTCAGGGTTACAACTTTAGATTTTCTTAACCCCAAAACAATCGCCAAGGCCGAAGACGACTTCTTTGGGAAACCAGTTTTTCTTACGGTTAGCGGGCAGCTCGAGGGCGAAACATATGCTTGCGCCCTAGGAAAAATCTATACCTTTGGCCCAACTTTCAGGGCTGAAAACTCCAATACTTCTAGACACCTTGCGGAGTTTTGGATGGTCGAACCCGAGGTTGCTTTTAATGATCTAATTCAGAACATGGATCTCGCTGAATCTTTTATTAAAAGAATTATTCGTGATGCATTGAATCAATGTGGTGAAGACATGCAGTTTTTTGAAGAACGAATCGAAAAAGGAATCATCCAAAATCTCGAATTGGTACTCAATAAAGATTTTCAACGAATCTCTTACACTGAAGCTGTTGAAATTCTTAAAAATAGCGGGCAAACTTTTGAGTTTGAAGTCGCCTGGGGCAAAGATTTACAATCAGAACACGAGCGCTATCTTGCAGAAAAACACTTTAATGGCCCTGTCATCCTGTACGATTACCCCAAAGAAATTAAAGCTTTTTACATGCGACTTAATGAAGATGGTAAAACCGTTCGTGCCATGGATGTATTGGTGCCTAGAATTGGGGAAATTATCGGGGGTAGTCAGAGGGAAGAGCGCCTAGAGATCCTAGAAGCCAGAATGCAAGCCGCAGGATTGAACCCTGAGGATTATTGGTGGTACTTGGATCTGAGAAAGTTTGGTGGCGTGCCCCATGCTGGGTTTGGCTTAGGTTTAGAGAGGTGCGTTCAATTTATAACAGGTATGGCAAATATCAGGGATGTAATCCCATATCCACGAACACCAGGCAGCGCAGATTTCTAAGGTTTAATTAAAAAACTTATATCGAACTATACAGTAAAGGGCGTTAAACCCGTCCTTGAGGCCTATTTTTTTGCCTTCTTCATAGGTTCGCCCATCATAACTAACAGGAACTTCAAAAACACGCCAAGCAGGTTTCTTTTTCTTGGCAATTTTAGCCGTGAATTCAGGCTCGAATCCAAACCGATTAGATTTTAGATCCATACCTTCCAACACTTCTTTTTTAAACACTTTGTAGCATGTTTCCATGTCGGTGAGATTAAGATTGGTAAGCATATTTGAAAGAATGGTAAGAATTTTGTTGGTCACCATGTGCCAAAAATAGAGCACTCGATGTTTTTCGCCAATAAATCTTGAACCAAAAACAATATCCGCTTTGTTTTCAATAATAGGTTGCAGCAATGAAGGATAATCATCTGGATCATACTCCAAATCCGCATCTTGGATGATAATTACATTGCCGGTGCAGAGTTTAAACCCATCCCTGAGGGCTGCGCCTTTACCCTGGTTTACTTTCTTGTAAAGGATTTTTGTATTTTCATCTTCAAATTGGGGAAGCATTTCCCTAGTGCCATCAGTACTAAGGTCATCAACCAGAATAATTTCTTTAGGGATGGGAACCATCCTGACCCTGCGTAAGACCTCAGTAATCCAGCGTTTTTCGTTATAAACAGGGATCACAACAGAAAGCTTGAAATTTTCAGGTATTTTATAAAGCCCTATAGCCCTGCAATTATTCAAACCAATCATGTCTGCCAGCTTTTCTATTCTGACATTATGCGCTTCAACATCTTGCCCAGATGACGAAATATTTTCTCTGCCATGATCCATTAATAAATCCTTCCAGTTATGAAGATAAGTGTTTATCGGTAATTAGATTGGTTTTGGTCAAGCTCAAAGGTCTTATATCGTGCTGGCATTGACATAAAATTGGCGAAAACTTAAAGATGCTAAACAGTAGATAAACATTGCCGCTTTAGCATGGATGCTAGTAGATGTGGTCTTTAATCCCAGGGAGGGGAATCAAGAAAATGGCTGATACAAATCAAATGAATGTTCCTTTGTGCGATTTACAAGCACAATACATGACAATTAAACCTGAACTAGAAGCTGCTGCCTTGAGGGTGTTGGCATCTGGTCAAGCGATACTTGGGCCTGAAGTTACAAAATTCGAAGAATCAGTCGCAAAGTTTTGTGGCAGCAATTATGGTGTCAGCTGTAATTCTGGTAGTGATGCTCTTCTACTTGCTTTGTGTGCCGCAGATATTGGGCCTGGTGATGAAGTTATAATCCCACCCTTCACTTTCTTTGCCACCGCTGGTGCTATTTGCAGAACAGGGGCCAAGCCTGTTTTTACAGACATTGATTATGCAACTTTTAATATTGATCCCTTGCAAATTGAAAACAAAATAACTCCCCGCACAAAAGCGATCATGCCTGTGCATCTTTTTGGTCAATGCGCAGACATGGAACCTATTTGGAGAATCGCTGAACGACATAATTTATTGGTCATTGAAGATTCTGCACAATCCCTTGGTGCTGAATACCAAGGAAAAAAGACTGGAAGTCTGGCTGCCTTGGCATGCATGAGTTTCTATCCGACAAAAAATCTGGGCGCCTTTGGTGAAGGCGGTATGGTGATTACCAACGATGCGGAATGGGCAAATAAAATGAATTGCCTTCGCGTTCATGGAATGGAACCCAAGTACTATCACAAGTACATCGGTTGGAATGCGAGAATGGATGCCATTCAAGCTGCATTTTGTAATGTGAAGATGAATTATTTGGAACAATGGCTTAAAAATCGCCAGGCTGCTGCTGCCAGATACGATTCTATTATTGACGAAGAGCATCTAGGAAGCTTTTTGAAAAAGCCCACCCGCAAACCGAATCGCAATCATACCTTCAATCAATATGTGGTAAGGGTTGGTGGCGGTGAAAGAGATGCCTTGGTTCAATACTTGCGATCTGAAAAAATTGGTTGTGAGATTTACTACCCTCTACCTTTACATCTTCAGGAATGCCTTCAATTCCTAGGCCATGCAAAAGGTGATTTTCCTACCAGTGAATCAGCATGTAATGAGGTGATGGCACTTCCAATGTTCCCAGAAATTACCGTGGAACAGCAAAGGCGCGTAATTAGTACCTGTGCGTCTTTCCTAAGGCAAAAAGTTCGAAAAGTAGCTTGATCTATTTTTTTAGTAAATCAAGCACTGCAGATACTGTCGCGTTAATGCCTGTCTCTAAGGATGCAGGCATATCGGGGTTATAATACTCTGAATGCAATGATGGTAAAGAGGCGTTTTTGTTTATCAAAGATTCCTCATATTTTTTCTTGGATGCAGTTCCTAAAAAAAACATGCATGATGGAATACCTGCTTTACCATATCTGCCAAAATCTTCACCCCACATTACTTGCTCAGGCATTGAAACAAATTCTTTACCCAACTTATCTTCCCAAACTTTGCGCAATCTTTGAGTTAATGGTATGTCATTGGATAAGGCGGGAGTAAATTCATTATTTCTAATTAAGATTTCTGGCTCTGGGGCATTGGCTCCAATCGCAGCAGCCTTGGCTATGCGTTCTATTCCATTTAAAACCTGGTTGCGCACATCATCTTTGAAGGTTCTTACAGTAAGTTGGAGTTTAACTTCGCTAGGAATGATATTGTGTTTGGTACCCCCGTGAATTGAACCCACGGTAACAACAGCCGGATCAAGTGGGTTCACCTCTCTACTTACCAAAGTTTGCAAATCAAGGATGATTCTTGCAGCAAGAACAATGGGATCAATGGTGGCGTGTGGAGCTGCACCATGTCCGCCCTTACCTTTTACCACAATATCAACGGAATCAACATTGGCGCATGCAAGTCCTTCGCGAACAGCAATAGTTCCCGCAGGCCTTGCAGCATCGCAATGTAACGCAATGCAGAAATCTGGCTTGGGAAAATCTCTGAATAACCCATCGTCAAGCATAGCTTTTGCGCCCGCACCAATTTCTTCAGCAGGTTGAGCAATAAAAACCAAAGTGCCTGACCAATTGTTTTTTATTGAAGTTAAAATCCGGGCAGTTCCCACCCAGTTTGTCATGTGCAAATCATGTCCGCATGCGTGCATGACTCCCGTATCTAATCCTTTATCATTTCGGGCTACAGCTTTGCTTGCATAAGGCAGTTTGGTGTTTTCAAGCACAGGCAAACCATCCATATCGGTTCGCACTAAAACAGTTGGCCCCTTGCCATTTCGAAAAACACCAACAATTCCAGTCCTTCCGATTTTTTCTTTAACTTCAAAGCCCATTTTTTTTAGTTCTGAAGCTAGAACAGCAGCAGTCTTAAATTCTTGGAAGGATAATTCAGGGTTTTCGTGAAGATATTCGTAAAACTTCATTAGTTCGGGGGTATGTTTTGTTGTAATCTCCTTGGAAAACTCCTCACTGAATGCAGAGGTTGTGTAAAACATCTGGACAATAATAAAAACAAAAAACAAATGTTTGAACATGAACATGAGACGTTTCCTCGGGAATACTTTGCTGAATCAAACCTTTTTAATGTTTTATACCGGATTTAACTTTACAGTTAGCGAAATTAGCTATAATTCCAATTGTGGTTTTGGTTACCTTAAGGAAGGGGATGGTCATGCAGTTCAGAACAATTCCGCTTGCCCAAAGGCAAGATATATTTTTCAAACTTGTTACTTTGCAGGATGCGAAGAGCAAAGGCATCAGAGAATCTAAAAAAATTATTATCGATCAGTTTCAAATCGATGATGCCACTCTTGAAAAAATCACTGAAGAAGGAATGGATCGTAATTGGCCACCTTTATCAGATAATGATGAAGATAGTCAGGTTCCAGATTCTGATTTCGATGGGGATTCGGTAAAATCGACCGTTTCATCCGAAGAAGTGTTGGAAACCATTGAGTCGGCTGACGAAGCATTGGAAACCATTGAGTCGGCTGACGAAGAAACTGAATCTACCGAAGCAACTGATGAAGTAACTCATTTACCCGAATCGTAATCTTTCATCTGGTTCCTGATTAAACAGTTAACATTAATAAAAAAGGCCCCTGTTATGGGGCCTTTTTTGTTTTTAGCTGATACTACTTAATTTGCTCTAGTAAGAATGTGCCCTTCTTGTTGGAAGTGATGATATCTAATTTGCCATCGCCATTGATATCAATAATAGCAAATTGAGTTCCAATCCCTGAATCATTATCCAAAACAACAGGATTAAAAGTGATAATACCGTCCGAACTTTTGCTGCCTTTAAGCATATAAACATAAGCGGGTAAACTTGAACCAGGCTCACTTTTTCCGTGCGAATAAAACCTTTTACCTGTGACCATATCTTTTACGCCATCGCCATCTAAATCAACAAAATGCATGGCGTGTGTTTCAGAAACTAACTCAGGGAATAAAACCCTAGTGTTAAAGGTTGATTCCTTGGCGTTATCTTTGATCTGCTTATGCCACCAAATGCCATATTTATGTGCTGAACTGGAAAGGATATCAACCAATCCGTCGCCATCCAAATCGATGGCATGCATATCTGCAGCAGAATCACCAATTTTGGCCGCATGAAATACCCATGGTTTTCCTTCATATTTTTCAGGTTGTTCCCACCAACCACCCGTACAAATAACATCCATTCTGCCATCTTTATTGATATCCCCGATTCCTAAACCATGAGCATACTTGAAAGTTCCAGGTATTTCTTTGCCTTCGGAGCTTGGCACGCTAATGGGATTCATGGTCCAATTTTTAGTTGGATCATCACTATTAGGTGTAAAGAAAGCCATTTGCCCCATATGCTCTTGTTTTGCAGGTTGCGTACCCATGAGAAGAACTTTTTTCCCGGTACCCAAAAGATCAACATAAAGTGGGGTTTCGTTGCATGCGCTCGACCAAATTTCGTGTTGCTTCCAGTGCCCATCTTTGCCTTTGGGATTTTCAAACCAATGGCAAGGCGCACCTGGAAAACCAATAACGATTAAATCTGAATATCCATCTTTATTAATATCGTCAGCCCAGCAAGCGAAAGATTGGCTATATCCTTTAAGGCCGTCCCCGTAATTTCCGGGTTTTCGAATTTCATGCATTTTCCAGTTCGGGGCTTCGTACCAAGCTTCACCGTTAAGAATATCCATCTTTCCATCTTGGTTCACATCAGCCACTGCAACCCCTTCAGACCGGAAAACCGTGTCGATAGTGGTTTTCTTCCAGTTCGGGGATGGGGGCAAAGCTTTAATGGGGTCAGCATTAAGGGTAAAAGCAAGAATAGGCAGGAAAACAAAAGATAACATCATGGCAAACTTACTCCATAGGTAGGATATCTTCCCCATATTTACTACGGGGTAATTAATTCAAGTGCTTAATATAATTGATAAATGAATATTTGCGAAAACAAAAATGTTTTCAGTAACAAATTAATTACACAAGGTTGGGTATCGATTTTGCCGGAACGGAAATAATGTTTCAAACCATTTTTCTTAACATCTTTTTCACAAAGAACTTAATTTTTACTAAACTTTTATTAGGGAAGACACTTGGTTCGCTTTACAATTAATCAAGTTGGTACGAAGCTATTAAAAGGAAAACAAACATGAGCAAAAAGATGTTGGACTTGGTTCTTCCCCGAATTGCAAGGGTACTTAGCCGCCAGTTAAAAAGTTATCGCGCTGGTACAATTGATGACGCAACCTTTTCAGACAAATTCGATTCGATCCTTCAACAACAATGTGAATGGCTTAACAAACAAGGTTTTCAAAGTGTCGATGCATCAATAACAGTGCATGCAGCCCTTATCGTTTTAAGTTCGCCAGGATTAAAAGCAGAATCAAAGCGCCTTGATACGCCTCTTGAAGTGATCGAATTCAGGGCAATTTGCGAATCTGCCAAAGACCTTGGTGAAACATTGGGCGTTCCAACTTACGAAGTAGTTGAAAAACTTAGCAGCTTGCTAGCATTTCATATGAAATAACTAATTTACCTGTTCAGGCTTTTGACTAATTCCTGAAGGTTTTTTCTGTTAAGCGGAAGGTTATTGTTGTCAACATAATCAATATTAAGGGCCTCCCAGCCATCTTTACTGGAGGTATCAACTTTAATAACCGCATCACCAAGATATTTTTTATTTGATACAACCCCGAAGTATTCCATTTTCAAGTTTATTTCTGATCTGTTTTCCTTGTCTTTTACTTTCACGATTTCATACTTTACCATTCCAATTTTTTGGGCTGTTGGGTGAACAGCCTTGATCACAGCTTTTCCCAATTCAGCCATGAACGTTTTTTCTTCTGAATTTCTTTTCTTAAATGAAGGAATGTCATCATTAATCCAACTTCGGACACTAGCTCCAGTCACCAAAAACACGAATCCAGCAAAAAAACAAAGTGG
>CAJCCR010000309.1 GCA_903960945.1 uncultured Planctomycetaceae bacterium | reverse complement strand
TTGGAATTATAAGTCCTTTTTTTCTGTAAGTATCAATTTTAGTTAATCCAAATTTCAAGGCTATTTGATATTGATTAAGCAAACCTTTTGTGTCACTTAATGTGATTCCCATTTTTATTTTTAATTCAGGTATTTGGCGAGGATGATAAAAAGGTGCAACCCCATTACTAGATAAAGCGTAGCCAACTGGAACGATTAATCCTCTTTTGCGATATGACCCAATTCGAGAAGAACCGAACGCTTTTCCGAATTGTTTTTCATTCAACAGCCCATCAGTTTTATCGAGTGTTATAAAAAGTTTTTTTTCAAGTTCTTTTATTTGGCGAGGGTGATAAAACGGAGAAACTCCAGCACTAGATAAAGCATAGCCAACTGGAACGATTAATCCTTTTTTGCGAAAAGGTCTAAGCCTAGAGCAACCAAATGCTTTTGCAAATTGTAATTCGGTTAAAAGCCCTTTGGCATCATTCAAAGTAATGCCCATCTTCCTTTTCAATTCAGCTATTTGTTTTGGATGATAAAAAGCTCCTACTCCATGACCATTCATTGCATAACCAATTGGTTTAACTAATCCTTTTTCTCGACTTAAAATTCTAGGGGATCCAAATACTTTTCCAAATTGTAATTCAGTTAAAAGTCCATTGGTGTTATCCAATGTAATGCCGATTGTTTTTTTTAATTCAGCTATTTGTTTTGGATGATAAAAAGGACGAACCTTAGTTCCAGACATTGCATAACCAACAGGCGTGATCAGCCCTTTTTTTTGATATGAATTAACCATCCAAAGTTTAGATTTTCGGATAAATTGCGATTCATTCAATAATCCCTCTGTATTTTCCAAGGTTTCCCCATCGACAAGCCAGCGGAAACCAATTTTATTTAACTGTTCCACTCTGTCAGCTAGAAGATGTTTATTTCTTTTTAATGCACGAACATTATTTACCCAAATGCCTAATTCATCCCAAGGTCTTTTTGATTTCAAAGGAACATTTGTATGACCATGTTTTTTCTTAAACATGAGCAACATCTGGAACATGGTTTCCCAAGACTTGCTTAATCTCGACACTAGCAAAGTGTTTATCGACTTTTGAAGTTTCTTAACCGATATAGTTGGACCAATGATTTCTAGCTTTTCTGAAAGCCTAGCATCATTGAATCCTTTCCTCTTAAGTTTTGTGGCTGCATTTAATTGTTGAATGATTTGATCAAAAACTTCATCTTGTTCTTGTATGGCTTGCAAAACCGCCCATATTTCTTGAAAATTTGATCTTTCTAAAGCAGATTCAATGGATTCATTTTTAGCTTGTTCCAGATATAACGGAATGAAGATATAACCCTTTTCTTTTCCAATAGCAATTCGCATAGCTCGACCAATCGCTTGCACAATATCGACCTTGCTCTTTTTAGGTGACATGAATGCAACCATGTCAACTGCTGGAACATCAATCCCTTCAGTTAAACAACGAGCATTCGAAAGCAAGCCAGTTTCTGCATGTTTAAAATCTTCCATCACTTTTTCACGATAAGCAGTAGTCATTGTGCCATTAACATGATTCACATGGAAATTTGGAAGATGAAAACTTACACCTTCAGACCCTTCTGATGAAAAGGATTTTGCAGAAGCAACATTATGATGGAAGGTAAATATCTTTTTGATGTCGTGTTTTTCCAACGCATTTTTCAATGCCAATTGATTTGCAACTTGCCTTGCAACAATCGGTTGGTTTTTTAAAACAACTTGCCCACTATTCAAAAAGTGTTGATCAATCATAGGGGAAGTGATTACAGAGATAATTACCTTGTAATCGCAGATGATTTTCTTTTCGGCAGCTTCTGCAAAGGAAAGATTAAAAACTACGGGACCATAAACCGCTGGTTGATCCATTGAATATGTAAGAACAGGATCGCCATTTATATCCTTTTTTTGCAGGTTATAATGTCGTGGAGTAGCGGTTAAAAATAGTCGCTTTTTTATATTTATATTCTTATTTTCTAAACCAAAATTAAAGCTAGTTCCATGAATACCAGAAGTTTTATGAGCCTCATCAAAAACACCAAAATCAAAGCTAAATCCTCTGGGCATCCCATGAGCTACAACTTTTGCTGACTGATATGTAGAAAATACAATTTTGATTCCGTGAAAGGGATGATTGATAAACTTTTTGACCTTCACAGAATCAGTAGTAACAGAAAATTCTAGTTCTGTTGGCTTTACAATAAGTTCATCTTCGCCTTGGCTTACTGTTGCATCTGAACAAACACAAAGAAAGTCATATTTCTCCCAGCTAGTATTTTGCACCCATTCTTTTAGAGTTTGCCTAAGTAACGCTAAGGAAGGCAGAAGCACAAGAACTGTTTTTGCAGCAACACTTTCAGCAACCCATAATGAAACGAATGTTTTTCCTGTACCGCAAGCCATAACAGCAGTAACTCTATCATTGATTTTTAATGCAGGGATTATTGCTTTAAGGGCTTGCTTCTGATGCGGACGAGGGTTCTTTTTCTTAAAACTAACTCGTTTACTTTTAAGCCAATTTAAAATTTGGACAAAATCAGGGGGAGTTAACTTATCTAGATCAGTACCTCTAATGCTTCCAAAATCGCTTCGCTCTTCTGCAATACTTGAAATGTCTTCGGAATTGGTAAACAAGAGCCTATCATCACAGCAATCTGTTAAACCAAAAAAAGTAGCGGTGTCTCTATAAGTTAGCTGATTTCTATCAGATCTAAACTTTACTTGATATCCACGATAACGACCAGAAATAGTTTCAATGATCCCATCTACACCAGCATCTTTAGCTGACAATTTCAATTTAGTTCTAATCTTTGGCGGGATTTTCTTATCAACCCAAATGCATTTGAATTTCTCTAATGAAAACAGATTTAGATAGGCTTCTGCAAAAACTTCAAATGCATCACCTTTGTTTTTTGCGGAGGGTAAATTCTCTATCCTGCGTTCTAATTCAGAAAAAGTCCTCAGCTTGGAAAACAAACCAGTTTGAATAAATGCTGATGCACTTGGATGACATGGGGCAGCATGTTTTTTCATAAATTAACCTTAATTACAAAACAATCAACTGATCCATTGTAATTGAAATATAGACTTAATTTGAGGTAAATAAATGATTAAATAGTTCGCATTTGTTAAAGATAATCCTGATTTAACTATTGTGATGTTTGCATGGCACCTTTAACTATCATTGATTACATCGTTTCCCATGAACTGGTTCATTTGATTCATCCAAATCATTCAAAAGCATTCTGGAATGAACTGGATAAGGTTATGCCTGATTTTGAGGAACGAAAAAACTGGTTGAAGAGTCATGGCGTTGGGATGGATTTGTAAAATTGAAATAATTTTAATGAAATAAAAGAATTAATTGAATAAAATCAGAGTAGTAAATTACAACTCTACAAGGTGATAATATGATTCGCTTTTTCTCAACCTCGCTTCTGTTTATATGGTTTCTTTGCTTTTCTGTAATAGGTTATTCAGACACTAAAAAAAGTGAGGAGTTCTTTAAAAAAGGAGAAAAAAGTGCAAAATCTTCTGATTGGAATTCAGCTGTTTTTTGGTTCACAAAGGCAGTAAATGAAGATCCTAATAATTCTATTCCTTACTCAAATCGTGGGATCGTTTTTTTTCAACTAAAAAAACACAATGAAGCAATCCTAGATTTCAAAAAAGCAATTGAACTAAATCCTAAGAATACTGCTGTTTATTTAAGTCGTGGGAATGTATTTATTTACTTAAAGAAATACGATGAGGCGATACCAGATTACACCAAAGCAATAGAACTGGATCCAAAGAACCCTACTGCTTATATAAACCGAGGAGATAGCTTTACTTACCTTAAGAAATTCGATGAGGCGATTGCTGATTTCACTGAAGCAATTGATCTTGATCCTAAGAATTCTGATGCTTACATAAACCGTGGGTTTGCCTTCGCTAACTTAAAAAAATACGATGAAGCAATTGCTGATGCTAACAAAGCCATAGAACTGGATCCCAAAAATTCTGCTGCTTATAAAATCCGTGGGACTGTTTTTTTTCAACTAAAAAAACACAATGAAGCTATCGCAGAGTATACCAAAGCAATAGAACTGGATCCCAAAAATCCTGCTCCGTATACAAACCGAGGGGATGCTTTTGTTTACTTAAAAAAATACGATGAGGCGATACCAGATTACACCAAAGCAATAGAACTAGATCCCAACAACCCTAGTGCTTATATAAACCGTGGCGATGCTTTTGTAGTTCAAAGTAATACCTTTCTGGCGATACCAGATTACACGAAAGCAATTGAACTGGATCCCAAAAATCCTGTTGCTTATGTAAAGCGTGGGAATATCCGTGTTGACCAAAACCAATCCGATGAGGCGATACCAGATTACACGAAAGCAATAGAACTGGATCCAAAGAATCTTGCTGTTTATGTAAGTCGTGGAAGTGCTTTTGTTTATCAAAAGAAACACGATGAGGCAATCCTAGATTACACGAAAGTAATTGAACTGGATCCTAAGAATCTTGCTGTTTATATGAACCGAGGGGATGCCTTTATTTATCTAAAGAAACATGATGAGGCGATATCAGATTACACGAAAGCAATTGAACTGGATCCCAAGAATCCGAATGCTTATATAAACCGAGGGGATGCTTTTACTTACCTAAAGAAACACGATGAAGCGATTGCAGATTTCACTGAAGCAATTGACCTTGATCCCAAGAATCTTGCTGTTTATACGAACCGAGGATCTAGTTTTGTTGACTTTAAAAAATTCGAGGAGGCAAAATCAGATTTTACCAAAGCAATGGAAATGAATTTAAGTTTAAATTTAGATTTATTTAAAGGTAAAGAGAACAACAACAAAAAATTAGGAAAACAAATTGCTGATAGCACCAAAGCAATTGAACAGAATCCAAAAAATCCTGCTGCTTACATAAATCGTGCTAACGCCTTTTGTGAAATGAAAAAATTCGAGGAGGCAACTGCAGATTATATCAAAGCATTTGAACTTGATCCAAAGGATTTTAAAGGTGGATTTTTGGAAAGTGCAAGTTTTATATTGCCTATGGCTATTGTTCAGCGAGGAGTGTGTTTCTTACAATTAAAGAAATACCAAGAAGCATATTCAGATTTTACAAATCCTGATATTATCAAAATGATCAGTAACGCATTCGATAAAAATTTAGATGCATCTCTTGGTTTTATAAGCTCTTTAAAAGGCATGTTAAAGACCTTTAGTGGACTTGCCTTGTTTCAAATGAAAAAACACGATGAAGCCTTTGCAGATTTCACAAAAGCAATAGAACTAATAAAATCAGATCCAATGCATGATGAAAGTGTTTACAGCGTCCGAGGACTCGCCTTGTTTCAAATGAAAAAATACGATGAGGCGATTACAGATTTCACCAAAACAATCGAAATGGATCCAAAAAACAATGGTATGTACATTTCTCGATATGAGGCTTACATCCTCCGAGGACTTGCCTTTGGTGAACTAAAAAAACACGAAAATATGATTGCAGATTTCACCAAAGCAAAAGAATTGAAAAAAAGTGCAAAATAATGGAGATAACACCCCACCTGAATGGATTTGTCGAACAAATGGAAAATTCCAATACTATCTAGAACGGTAAGATTAGTTGAAGAATCTCGGGGTAGGGATGGATTTGTAATTGCTGCATTAATCGCATTTTAAATTTACTTCTCGTAACTTATCCCAACAAGAGCAATACTTCGCAATTCAGAATTATATGAATTAAAATAAATTCCGAAGTTGCATTAACCTAAAGTTAAGGCATTACTGTTTAGTTTTATCCCCATAGGTGAAATATGAAAAGAATACTTGGAATAGCGATGATGTTGGGTTTGTTGGGTGCGGTAACTTTAATAGCAGGTTGCTCCAAGGAGAATTCGCCACAAACAAAAAAAGAACCTGTTACTGAGAAAGTCGGATTTACACCTAAGGAAGAAACACCTACGGAAAAAGTCGGGTCTACACCAAAGAAAATAGACAAAGCGGGAGAACCTGCACAGGATGTAGCAGATTTTAGTGATAATATATTTACGATAACACTTAAGAGAGGACTCAAAAAAATAGAGCTTGAAATGGTTTTAGTACCAGCGGGAAAATTTAAGATGGGTTTCACAAAGAAAGAGTTGGCAGAATTAAAGTTTGAGATTCAGGAAAACTTTAAGAAAAATACATTTAAGAAAGAACTTGAAAAAAAAGAGCTTGATGTAGTTGATCTGATTATGAGTGATCAAGGAAAGCAGTATGAAGTAACACTATCGAAACCATTTTTCATGGGTAAATATGAAATCACACAAGAGCAATGGGAAGCAGTGATGGGTAATAACCCTAGTTCTACGGAAGGAGCCAAGGGGGGTAATTTTCCTGTAACGGATGTATCATGGGAAGATTGCCAAGATTTCATTAAGAAGTTAAATGCAAAGACGAATGGCGGTTATAGGTTGCCATTAGAAGCGGAATGGGAATATGCGTGCAGGGCGGGAACCACGACAGCGTATTCATTTGGAGATAAAATCACACCCAAAGATGCAAACTGTTATACAGGAGACATAAAAGCAGTCGGAAGTTACAAGCCGAATGCGTTTGGACTATTCGACATGCATGGGAATGTAGGAGAGTGGTGTGAAGATTGGATGGACGATTACCCAGTGGGAGCTGTAACAGACCCGAAGGGACCAGAGACTGGGAAGGTGCGTGTGCATCGTGGCGGATCAGCCATCTGGGGTGAATATAATGCTCGTTCTTCTGTTCGGCAAAACGACTCGCCTACTAATCGGAGCAACTCTGGCTTCGGTTTCCGCTTGGCGAAGGATAAATAATTACTGCTTAGCACCTTTACTGCTTCTGTATTTAATGAGCCTCCTGTCTTCTGCGGAGGCTAT
>CAJCCR010000308.1 GCA_903960945.1 uncultured Planctomycetaceae bacterium | reverse complement strand
GTGAAATCTCATGTAGACTAAGCTTTTAAATTTGATTCGATACATGTTTACTTTTAGATATTTCGGTAAGCTAATTTGTTGCTCAATATTGTGGACTCTTAGATAAGCTCAAGCAAGTAAAATAGAGATATCAAGCACATCCCAAATAAAAAAACAGGCATACCAAAGTATGCCTGCAAGCAAAAACCAGTTTATTGGTTTGCCAAGGATTAATAATCACCAGGTATTGTTTCACCATTGTCACGGGTGCATAGGGCGGCAAATACAGTAACTGAAACCGCTGCGTTTATCGACCTAACAGAACCATCACCTAATAAATTGTTAATGCTGCCCGTATGAAAAGAATAGGGCTGGCTGGTCCCTTCTGTACCAAAAGGAGCCATGTTATAGGTTGGGTAATTAAAACCATTAGTGCAGTTAACAGCGCAGGGGCCAGGATAACCCGTTCCTAAAGCATTTGATGAAATAAAATCGATATCCGAAGCAGGCCGGCACCAGCCCCCACCATTTACTTTACTGGTTGGGACCGCACCAACTTTAACCCCTTTTTGAATAAGTCTGGGTCTGCCTGAAGATTCTGTAACTGCAATGGTATTGGAAAGCCCATCTTTGACATCAAGAAGCTTGACCGTTTTATTCTTTTCCATGATCCCGGGTATCGCTGCCCCAGTAGTGTTTACATTTGTAGCAATGGCACTAACCCCTGTTACTGCAGCGTAATCTGTTATAGCTACTATATCCCAAGTGCCTGTTTGAGGATCTCCATCTAACCTTGTTTCATCCCCAGATACAGGGCATTGCCATATTTTAATAGGCTGCCTGGTAATAGGCAGGTTAGTTGCGGAACTCCAAGTGGTAGTCAAGTCATATGTTTTAACCAGATTTCCCTGCTCCAAGTAAGGCAGCAAGGCAACGGCCCAACTAATTCTTGGGGAAGTAGTCACCCCACCAGGTCTAGCACTGGTAGGAATTTTACTATCATTCGAACTAGCATAACCATGGATGGATATACCTAGTTGTTTTAAATTATTAACACATTGTGTTTTAGCTGCGGCTTCCCGCACTTTTTGCACCGCAGGCAATAAAAGCCCGATGAGAATTGCAATGATAGCAATCACTACCAAGAGCTCTATAAGTGTAAATGCCTTCCTAGCATTGAACAAACGACTAACCATGAATAGACTCCTTTAAAAAAAAGTAAAACCTAGCGCTGAAATCGAAGATCAAAAGATTTGGCTTGCGAAAGATCTTTTTGAACTGACGCAACAAGACCGGACGTTTGTGGATTCGCGAGATAGGCTGGAAGAAAATTCCGAACGACTCCATCCCCTTCTCGTACTTTGTTACCAGCGGTAACCGGCTTAAACCAAGTAATGGTCACTGCGTATTCCCCGGCAGGCGCACCATCAAATTCTTTGTTACTGGTCAAACGGAACTTGCCAGTTCCATCGGTGGTACCAGAAGGCGAAACCATTTGGTCACCTGTTGTTTTGGAATGAAAAACCACCGTTGCTCCAGAGATCGGCTTACCATTGATTTTGACCTCCCCCTCATAAGGAAGCGCCGAAGAAGTTTCAGTTCCTTGGCACCCGGAAAGCAAAAGAGTAAAGCCGAAAGAAAACAAGAAACCTAAACGAGTACGATTCATCACTTGCACTCCTTAAAACATTATGTTTATCAACTTAATGATATATCGTTCTTTTGTCAATATAAGTTCACTAAAATTATAATCAAGGTAAATTTTATTTTTTACG
>CAJCCR010000307.1 GCA_903960945.1 uncultured Planctomycetaceae bacterium | reverse complement strand
TGAATTGCCAAGCGAGCATAAGAATTCCTGCAGTGACTGCAAAAATACTAGCACTGGTTAAGAAAAAACAAATGGTTAATTGGGCGTAAGGTTTGCCTTGGATGAGCGGATTTTGAATGATTTTTGCAAATGGGTTTATCAATAAGGCAGGGATGGTCATGATGCAAATATTGAGCCCGAGGGAGAGAAAGCCGCCATGGGCGAAAAGTAACGATTGCAAAAACAAAGCTGGGGCGATAGCAAGAACAGCGCGCTGCCCTAGTATTACGCCGATAAGACCGTTAAGAAGGAGGTGGGTTTTGGGGCCGCCCGGGACTTGGATCGGAAATAAGCTCGTTAGAAAAAACACTGCGGTCAGTAAAGATATTTTTGGAATTTCGTCGTTCGAGAGGTTTCTGCTTCCCAAAAGCAGTAAAAGGAGTGCGATGCACCATCCCGTAATTATTCCAGGCCCTTGGATTAATCCATCGGGCAAGTGTACGCCAAAGATAGGTTCGAAAAAATACATTAGTATTGGTTAGGGGTTAGGTAACGGATTGACAAAATACCAAAAGGTGCTTCGTTGCTTAATGACTTTTGTCGTATTGTTTTTCATTATTTCTGTTTCTTTACCTTCTGTAGTAATACCCCACCAGCCGGATTCTGGCGCAGAAAATGTTACAACTCCAGCATCTTCTGCTTTTGTGGTAAAAGTAACGAGTTCATCTGGAGGAAGATTTTTTGGAGGGACTGGATTCCATTTTTCTATTTCAAACATCCAGCCATTCGGTGGCCCTAGTTTTTTTCTTGCCTGTTCATTTATTTGAAATCGAGCAACCATGCCTGGTAAAATGCCATATGGTCTCGAAAGTGGCATAAGCTCAAATTCGGTTCTTGGCTCTGCATCCCAATTATTTTGAGTTTGAACATGCACTACAACCTTGATAATGTCTTGAATATATATTTTTTCTGTTGTCATCCAAACTGGTTGTGATTTTGCAATAACAATGTAGTCGCCCCTTTGTTCCATTTTGAAATCACCTTTGAAATAAAGGGTTTCTTTGTCTGCTATTTTTTCTTTAGCGAGTTTGAATCGATCGGTGATATCGATTGATTGGCCTTTGGGATTGATGATGATTACTTTTTCAGGTTTTAGAGCATCTTGTAATTCACATTCAAAGGGATGTCCAAATTTGAAGTTTAGGACTAGAGTGTCATCTTTTTGATAGCTGGTTTTTTCTGGAATTAAAATGTGATAATGCGCAGAAGAGTAAGTTGCCAAAAATAATGTAACAAGTATCGAAAGAATCCTGCTCATCTTAATCCCCCATTTAAATAGCTATGACCAATAGAGTGTAGTAAGAAATTGCTGTAGGTTCATGTAATTAATTTTCAGATTTCATCTTGATAAAATGCCCCAGATGCTCTTTGAAGAATTCACTAAGTTTTGGCAAGGTGAAGTCTTCAGGCTTGCGGAATTTTAAAACTATGACATCCATTTCATTGCGATGCTCGATTAATTCTTGCTCAAAGCCAATTCCTTTTGCCATATCTAGATTAACTTTCCCGCTTGGTCCGGAAAGTCTTACTTCTAAAAATTCGTTTCCTTTGGTTTTGACCATCATCCAACTATGAGTAACACCTTTTACTCGGAAGGTAACGCAGTCTCTATTGTCCCATTGTATTTCGAGGCTTTTACCTGATTTGCCTGCGCAATCGAGAATGTCCTTCAAAATATTTCTATCCCAGTAAAGCTTTTTACCAATTGGGAATCCCTTTTCGCCGAGATGCCATTTGTCTCCATGAAGTTTCCAGGGCATCAAATCTTCAGGTTTTAGCGATAAACGCTTAATGTGATCGAGGTGTGCCGATGTTGCTGTATCAATAAAGCTTTTAAATTCATCGCTCTGTATTTCTGAAAGGCGATGCACCAAGATGGTGATTTGCTGCCAAGGAGATTTTTTCAAGTTCCCAACCCGAACTCTGGATTCATTGCCATATATTTCAAGGCCTTCGGTGTTGTTTAAAGTTGGAATATCTAGACTGGAGTTTAATTCATTTTCATTAAAAGAGTTTTTGGGGACCCTGAACACCAGTCGTAAAAGCCATTCGTGCCCGGTAAGGGCATGGCAAAACCATGTTGCGGGTTTTCCCGTGGCGGTAAACTCAACAACACTTCGTTCCGTCCAATCTGCTGGGGCAAGAGCTTTTTTTGTTTGCAGTAGTTTATCTAGAAACTCCAGCGCCTTGCCTTCCCATCTACAAGGTTTGCCATCGAGTGTAATACGATTGATCGTGTGCCAATTTTTGCCATCGGCTTCCCAAGGCATTTTGACATCACCGCCAAGATCCTTGATGTTGATGGATTTTTCCTTGGCGGAAAGTTCTTTTAATGGATTATGGGGGATTCGCTCAATTCTTGGCCCGGCATTTAGAACGGGTAGCAATGCTATTGCGGTGTGAGATAATCCATAAGGTTTTATTGGCATATCAGAAAGATTAAGCTTTTCCCAAGTAGCAGTAACAATGGCTTCGGGCGTACCTTGAGCAACGACCATGCCACCTTCCGGGCCAGCCTCTGGACCAAGATCAATGATCCAATCCGAACTTTTAATCACATCAAGATTATGTTCAACCACGACCACGGTATTGCCTAAATCCACCAAGCGGTGAAGTACTTCCAGAAGTTTTCTAACATCGTCGAAATGAAGCCCGGTGGTGGGTTCATCGAGAATGTAAATTGTTTTGCCCGTATTGGGCCGTGCAAGTTCTGCAGCAAGTTTAACGCGCTGTGCTTCTCCACCTGAAAGTGTGGGGGCAGATTGGCCAAGTGCCATGTAACCCAAACCAACATCATCCAGGGTCTGAAGTATTTGTCGGATTTTAGGTTGGTTTTCGAACAATGCAACAGCATCGCTAATGCGCATTTCCAGCACATCTGCGATTGATTTTCCCTTGTACAATACAGCTAAGGTTTCTGGGTTGTAGCGCTTGCCTTTGCAGATGTCGCATTCGAGCCAAACATCTGGTAGGAAGTGCATTTCGATGCATTTTTGCCCATTTCCTTCGCAAGCATCGCATCTGCCACCCGGTTTATTAAAGCTGAATCTACGAGGTTGATAGCCCCTGATTTTAGATTCAGGAAGCTTGCTGAATAATTCGCGCAGGTGATCGAAAACACCAGTATAAGTAGCTGGGTTTGATTGGGGTGAATTCCCAAGTGGATCCTGATCGACATTGATCACTTTATCAACATTTTCCAGCCCCAAAATATCATCATGGGCAGTTGCAGGCGTTTTAGCCCGGTGCAATCTGCGGGCAAGAGTTTGATAAAGAACTTCATTGATGAGCGAACTTTTTCCGGAACCGCTGACACCTGTAACAGAAATTAACGCACCAAGCGGTATCCAGACATCGATGTTTTTCAGATTGTTTTGCCTAGCCCCACGAATGCAAAGTGTTCCGGAAGGTTGGTATATACCGGCCTTATTAGAAGATAACCTTCTCTTGGTTGGAACAGGAATGGCTTTTTTTCCTGATAAGTATTGACCAGTAAGGGAAGCAGTAGATTTAAGTACCTGTGCTGGTGTTCCGCTTGCGGTAATAGCGCCACCCATGCTCCCCGCACCAGGGCCGAAGTCGAGAAGATAATCTGCAGAACCAATTACTTCCCGATCATGCTCTACCATGATCAAGGTGTTGCCCAGATCGCGAAGTTTTTGCAAAGCTTTTAAAAGTCGTTGATTATCGCGGGGATGTAATCCAATCGTGGGTTCATCAAGAACATAAAGAACCCCGGTGAGTCCGCTTCCTACCTGGCTGGCGAGGCGAATTCTTTGCGATTCTCCCCCCGAAAGCGTAGGCCCCGATCGATCTAAAGTCACATAATCAAGCCCGACATCGACTAGTAACTGTAACCTACCCACGATTTCACGAACCAATTCGCCTGCAATTTTTTTCTGGGAAGCATTAAGTGTCAGCCCTTTGAAATAGCTTAATCCTAATCTTAATGTTGACGATTCTAATTCGCCAATTGTTAGTGATGGCAACCCTTTACCGAAATGTAATTTGCATGCCGAAGCATCATCACGAAGTCTGGAACCCCTGCAAGTTCCACAAGCTACATCACTGACAAGGCTATCGAGTTTGGCACGATAAAAGGCGCTAACTCTAGAGGCTTCTTCAAGTGCGGGGAAGAGCCCTTTGTATTGGAAAAGTACCTTGGAATTGTTTTTGGGTGAAGAAGGAACCGTAGCTTCAAGCCAGTCTTCATTGGAACCATGAAACACGAATCGTTGCTGTGTTGGTGTAAGCTGATCAAAAGGGGTATCAAGATTGAATCCACCTGCAGTGGCTATGGCCTGCGCAAAAGGTAGGAAGCCATCATTTGCTTCAAGGTCTGGCCATGCAGACAGAGCCCCTTTGCGTAAAGTAAGGGATGGATTTCGTACAAGCAGGGCAGGGTTTGCGCCCTGTTGTTTCCCAAGGCCTTCGCAAACCGGGCACCAGCCCAAAGGGCTGTTAAAAGAGAAATGATGGGGGTTAAGCGGCTCAAAGCCCCTGTTGCATTTGTTACAGGAAAAATGTTGGCTGTACTTGTCGATCTTCCAATTTTCTTCTGCAAATTGATCATCAACATGTGCAATATGAAGCATGCCTTTGCCTAAGTCCAAACCCGATTCCACCGCATCGCAAATTCTGGTTCGCATCCCTGATTTAATAACCAACCTATCCACTACGACTTCAACATTATGTTTTCTACGATGGTCGATTTCAGGTAGGTTTTCAAGGGTGTAAAGCTTGCCATCAATTCGGACCCGTAGATAACCCGCACTTCGGATTTCGTTGAAAATATCTTCGAAAGAATCCTGACCTTTTCTCTCGATGGGCGCCATCAGGTAAATCTTTGAACCCTCTTGCATCGATTCTATCTTGGCAATAATTTCATCGGATGTCTGGGTGCCAACAGGGATGTTGCATTTGGGGCAATGGGGCTCACCCAGTCTGCAAAAGAGAATACGAAGATAATCATGAATTTCAGTAATGGTCCCTATGGTAGAGCGGGGGCTCTTGCTGTTGTTTTTTTGTTCGATAGCAATCGCAGGAGATAGCCCTGTAACATGCTCAACTCTGGGCTTTTGCATTTGACCAAGAAATTGCCTGGCGTATGCAGAAAGCGATTCGATGTATCTACGCTGCCCCTCAGCGTAAATGGTATCCATAGCGAGAGAGCTTTTGCCAGACCCGCTGGGGCCTGAGCAAACCGTCATCTTATCTCTTGGAATAGAAACACTGACATTTTTAAGGTTGTGCTGTTGCGCGCCAGCGACCTCAATGAACTTCAAAGGTTGCTGTGCGCCTTTTTTCTTCAGGTCGGATTTTCCTGCCTTGAGTCCTTTGGATTTAGGGTGAAGGTGATCCTTTAAAGCACTTCCAGTATGAGATTTTTTGCATTTTTGTAACTCGTCGGGGGTTCCTGCAAATAGGATTTCGCCTCCGCCTTTCCCACCTTCAGGTCCCAAGTCGATAATCCAATCAGCCGTCTTGATAACATCAAGATTATGCTCGATGACTAGGACTGTGTTGCCTGCATCAACAAATCCGTGAAGCACCTGCAAGAGTTTTCGAATGTCTTCAAAATGAAGCCCTGTGGTAGGTTCATCAAGAAGATAAAGTGTTTTGCCTGTGGATCTTTTGCAAAGTTCCTTGGCAAGTTTGATTCTCTGGGCCTCACCGCCTGAAAGGGTGGGTGCAGGTTGTCCAAGCTTCATGTAATCAAGCCCGACATCGTGCAGGGTTTTAAGCATGCTGTGAATTTTTGGAATATTTTGGAAGTGTTCTACCGCCTGTTGGATGTCCATTTCCAGCACTTCTTGGATGTTCTTTTCTTTGAAGCGCACTTGCAGAGTTTCCCTATTGAACCGTTTGCTTTCGCAAACAGGGCAGGGGACCCAGACATCAGCGAGGAAATCCATTTCAAGACGGTTGCTACCATTTCCTTCGCAGGCTTCGCATCTGCCGCCCGGCCTGTTGAAACTAAAGCGACCTTTCTGGTACCCACGAATCTTAGCTTCTGGTAACTCTGCGAAAAGTGCTCTTATTTCGTCAAACACTTTGATGTAAGTAGCAGGATTTGAACGTGGAGTTCTACCAATTGCGGTTTGATCAATGTTGATTACTTTATCAATGTGCTGGTAGCCTTTGATGGAATCATGCTCGCCCGGGGGCATCTTTGATGCATGAACCACTTCTTCAGAATCTTCCTGAGCTTCTGCATCGGGATCTGAACTTGTAGCCTTGTTTAGAAGAACAGAAAGCCCGCGCCTAAGAATATCGTTAACCAAAGAGCTTTTGCCAGAGCCGCTAGCCCCTGTAATGCAAATGAACTTTCCAAGAGGAAATTCCGCATTAATGTTTTTAAGGTTGTGATGCTTTGCGCCAGTGACAGTGATGACTTTAGAGTTTCCGCTACGCCTGTTGGGCGGGCCATCGATGGTGATTTTGCCAGAAAGATATTTGCCAGTGAGGCTGTTTTTGTTTGCGACAATTTCATCATAGGAACCTGTTGCTACGATTTCGCCACCACGGATACCAGGCCCCGGGCCGAAGTCGACAATAAAATCAGCAGCCCGCATGGTATCTTCATCATGCTCGACCACGATAACTGTATTCCCAAAATCGCGGAGTCGTTTCAGGCTTTCGATGAGTCGTTCGTTGTCTCTGGGATGCAATCCAATGCTGGGTTCATCAAGGATATAAAGAACGCCCACAAGGCCGCAGCCAATTTGGCCTGCTAATCTAATGCGCTGAGCCTCGCCGCCAGAAAGCGTAGGTGCAGAGCGTTCAAGTGAAAGATAATGAAGCCCGAGATTTAAAAGAAAACCAACCCTTCCACGAAGTTCTTTCAGCACTTCATCAGCAATGAGAGCGTGAATGGGAGAGATTTTTTTTGCGAGGACGCCATTGATTGGATCAAGCCATTCAGCCAGTTCTGAAACAGGAAGAGAACAAAGATCTACAAGCGACTTGCCTGCAATTTTAACAAAGCGTGCCTGAGGGTTTAAGCGTTGGCCATGGCAGGCAGAGCATTTCATCACGCGCATGTATTTTTCGAGTTGATACTTTCTGGGCCCTGCAGCAGTTTTCTTAAAGCTTGCCTGTAGCTGGGGCACAACTCCCTCCCAGATGCCACCATGCTTCCAAACCCCACCGCCACGCATCTTCCATTCGTAAACGATATGAGTATCGCCGCTACCAAAGAGAAGCCAATCCTGATGCTGTTTAGGTAAATCTTTCCAAGCAGCTTTGGGGTCGATGCCAAGGGTGTTGGCGACCCCTGCATAGATGTGTCTGCGCCAGCGGCCCATGGCTTGAATTTTTCCGAGAATAGCGATCGCGCCCTGACTAAAGCTCAGGGAAGGATCAGGCACCATCAAATCTGGATCAAAACTATAGGAAATACCTAGGCCATCACATTGCATGCACATGCCATGCGGACTATTAAAGCTGAATAACTGCGGGGAAGGGGGCTCCACACTTTTATTGCATTGCAAACAAGCGTAATGCGAAGAAAGCAAAATGTCGTCGTAAGTGCCATCGTCTTTTTCGATAGCAACAATAAGAGAGCCTTTGGATTGTTGAAGCGCTTGTTCAACCGCTTCTGCGAGCCTGGAACGCAAATCGTCATCAATTTTCAGCCTGTCAATAACCACTTCGATATCGTGCTTGATTTTGCGATCAAGCTTGATGTCTTCCCCCAACCGAAAGACTTTCTTATCAGCTCTGGCACGAACAAAACCTTTGCGTTGAAGATCTTCGAAAAGATCTTTGTATTCTCCTTTTTGGCCTCGAATCAAGGGAGCAAGAACTAGAAATTTAGTGCCTTTAGGCAGGACTAAAATTTGCGCTAGAATTTGTTCTCTGGATTGAGCCGTGATGGGGTTGCCACAATCAGGGCAATGGCCAAGTCCAATCCTGGCAAAAAGAACCCGAAGGTAATCATGAATCTCTGTAATAGTGCCAACAGTACTTCTGGGATTTCTGCCAGCGGATTTTTGTTGAATGCTGATCGTGGGTGATAAGCCCGAAAGAAAATCGACATCAGGTTTCTGGAGTTGGCCCAGAAATTGCCTCGCATAGCTCGATAAAGATTCTACATAACGCCTTTGACCTTCAGCGTATAGGGTGTCAAACGCAAGCGAACTTTTGCCCGATCCACTAACCCCCGTAAATACGATTAATTGGTTTCTTGGGAGAACCAAACTGATATCGCGGAGGTTGTGTTCTCGTGCCCCTCGAACCACAATCGATTGAGTATCTTCAGCTTTCATAATTCCCATTAACCTTGGATGTTTACCGTAGTTCGGTTGTCGCATTGCAGATAGAATTGATTATAAGAGAAACCTGTGGGGTAATTCCCAATTCAGGGTTAACAATTGGCAAAATGGACGAGACCGCCACGGCTGATGCCGTTTAAATCTTCAAAAAGATGAGATTAGTTGAGCTTATCGGAAACCCTAAGAAAACTTGGATAAAAGCCTAATTAATGGAACCTTTTGCAACAAATTGCGTCTAACTAACTAGGGTTAAAGTGAATTCCTTAGATGACCACACTCTGATTCGACTGGTGCTTGAAGGTAATACTTCGGCCTTTGATGTCATCGTAAGGCGTTACAATACAAAGGTTTACAGCTTGGCGTATCGGCTTTTGAACAGTGTTGAAGATGCCGAAGATGTGGCTCAGGATACTTTTTCGCAGGCTTTTAAAGGGTTGGGTAGTTTTCGGGGGACCTCAAAATTTTATACTTGGCTTTTTAGGATTACTTACAACCTTGCGATTAGTCAAAGACGCAAACGCAAGCCTGCCTTATCCTTAAATAGTCAGACCGATAGCCAGGGTGAGATAACTTTGCCCTCAGATGACGCGAGCCCCATGAAAAACATGGAGGATGAAGAGGGTAAAACCTTAATGGAAAAGGCCCTAGGGTTGCTTTCGCTGGATCATAGGGCAGGGTTGGTGTTAAAGGAAATAGAAGGTTTTTCCTACGAAGAGATTGCTTTGTCGCTTGGTGTGCCGGTGGGAACGGTAAGAAGCCGTTTGCATAGGGCCAGACTAGAATTAAGGGCGATCTTGGAAAAGATAGACAAGGAAAGAGCTGATTTATGAAAAAACACGAACTGAAGTTACTGACTGCATTTGTTGATGGCGAACTTCCTTCAAGCATGCAGAATGAAGTAAATGAATTGTTGCAAAATTCAGCCGAATTTCGAGAATTGCTGCGTTTATTGAAGCAAGATGCCTTGATGATTCGCAATCAGGTTCCAATGGAATGCAGTTATGAACTAACACAAAAAATCCTTTGTAATATTAAGGTCAAGCCTTTGTCTCGAATTGCTCATTTAAACAAGCGCGATGATCTAATGATGAAGCCTTGGTTCTCGCTAGTTGCGGTGGCTGCGATTCTTGCTGTTACCACTTTTATATCTTTCTACGCTGTTAATGCCTTTCTAGCTATGCAGGAAAACGAGCAAGCAAAAGGGCAGTTGGCTCGTTCCTCAAACCAAAATGTTGAAAACGACAAGAATGCGCAAGCAGATAATGCAGAATCCATCAAGAAGGCTGAACAAATTGCAATGCAAGAGAAGCAAAATTTGCTTCCTGTACCTCCTGAACAAAATAAAGAAAATGATAAATCTGCAAAGATGCGCCCCCTTTTAGGGCAAAACAAATCTTCTGATATTACTTCAAAAGGTAAAGAATTGCTTGCAGCGCCTGCAAATGAAACTTTTAATTTGATTAAGGTAGATGCGCCTTTACCATGGGTTCTGCGCAAAAAAGATGTTGATGGTGAAGTAACTGGCAGGGTTCTTTCAAAAGTTATCAGCCATGATGCTCGCTTGAAAATAGAGCTTTCTTGCAAGGATAAAACTGCTGCGTTTGCTCAACTTAAAATGAATCTAAACAAGATGGGGTATTATGTTTATTCGGATGTAAGCACTCTCATGCGATTAAAAAACAAAAATGATAAGTCACCAGTTAATTACATGATTTACCTTGATAACGCTAATGTTAACGATTTAGCTCAGTTACTGGGGCAAGAAAAGCTCACGCTTGCCAAGGATGTTGCTAAAGCTACCCCGGCTAGTTCTTTCTGGGAGGCTTTAGTAGTCTCAAAATTATCTTTAAATGACCGTAAAACCATGAAATCTGTTTTGGGCTTTGAGCCAACAGAGCAGGGTGGTTCTTCACTAAACGCCACTGCTAAACCTGCCATCGAATCAATTGAACCAGCCAAAGGAGGCTCTTTGCAATCATTGAAAAAGAATAAGAGTCCAGCGTTGGCGGTGTCTTTCACTGCAACACAAAATCTGGTCAATAGCGCTGAAGTAAAGCAATATCTCGAAACTATTAAATCCAGTAATCAGTCCGGTATTAAAGTGCTTGTAGTTTTAAGAACAGAAAACTAAGGCATAGCACTGGTGATTCTTGTGGGTTGATTGTTAAAAAGTAGGGGTATTACTTTTTTATCCATATAAGGTTGACCATAGGCACCATAGTGCCCACCATTATTCCCAATCGAAACATCTTCCGGCTTCCAGGCATATTGCTTTAGTTTTGTTGCCACCAATAATTCTTCTTCGCGGTTTCTTGTTACAGGTTTAAAGCCATATCTACCTGCTGCATTTTGGCATTTTCTAAGATCAGCAGTTTTCGTGAATTTTAAAATAGGCCCAAGAATAAAGGTGTCTTCATGGCTGTAAAAAACATGGACACTATCTTTAACTGCGGCAATTGCTGGAATGATTGGGTAATCCTTGGATACCGAGGGGGCGAGTAGGATTACCCTTTCGATGCTGTTTTCATTAAGCAGGGAAACGCCCGCAAGTGCAACGGAAGTACCTGCACTGTGCGCTAGAATGTTGATTTCAGCATCTGGGTTGCGTTTTTGAATCATCCGAATAGAACTGGCGAGTTTTTCGCCATTATCAGAAATGTGCGGTAAATCTGTTTGGTCTGCAACGATTCTTAAGTATCCATGAGACCAATGGAATCGCTGTAATTCAGTGTTTGGCGGTAGGAGATCAAGAGATTTTTCCAGAACCCTTGCAACGGCTTGAAAATCGCCCGCACCTTCTATAAGTATCAGCAATCTTTTTTTAGCAGGCATGCCAAAAGAAAATTGTGAACAAATTGCGGTTAGCCCAAGGGAGAGAATGTTTCGACGGCTAAGCATTGTAAGAAAACCTCATACTGGGATATCTTTCTATCTAATCGCTTTTATTGGCCGTATACCTTAGCTTTAAAAGTGGTTTAACCGCTACAAGTTTAGCCCCACCACTAATGCATCGCTAAAGGTCTAGCCATATTGCCTAGCTTTCGGAAGATGGGAGGGCTGGGAAGACCGTGGTCCTTTGTTTTTTTCAATCTCTCCGATGTCTTAATTCGTCTTAATTTTAGAACCAATACTAATTCAATTTCATGGGTGTATCATGTTAAACAAATTTGCAATCATTCTTGGCTTAGCCGTTCTGATAAATCCCTCTGTCTTATTGGCAAGGGGCCTTTTGATTCCAGAAGACAAAAAAATTGCACCACTGATTCTCATCAAACAAATTGTTGATTTTAAAATTGAAGATCAGATTGCGGAAACCATGGTTGAGCAGGTTTTTTACAACCACAGTGATAGGCCTTTGGAAGCCACCTATATTTTTCCTGTTCCTAAAGGTGCTTCTGTGAACAAATTCACCATGTGGGTGGATGGCAAAGAAACCAAAGGTGAATTGTTGGAAGCTGATAAAGCCCGTGAAATTTACACAAGCATCGTGCGAAGAATCCAAGATCCAGGATTGCTCGAATATATGGAAAATAACCTTATAAAAATGAGGGTTTTTCCAGTGCCTGCCCGGGGGAATCAGCGTGTTTCGGTTTCTTATACTTCTGTCGTCCCCAAGGAGGGTGACATTATGGAGTTTATTTTTCCGTTAAAAGGTGAAATGCGGTCCAATCAGGTCGCTCAGGATTTTTCACTTTCTGGAACTATCAAGTCCCAACATGGTATTGCAAATACTTACAGTCCCACCCATGACATTAATACGCAGCGTAAATCCGATAAAGAAGTTTCACTCAGTTTGAACAAAGCCAGCCTAGTTGGGGACAAAGATTTTCAGCTTTTTTATTCTTTTTCCGACAAAGCCGTTGGCATGAGTATGCTCACTCACCGCCCCATAGCAACCGAAGACGGGTATTTTTCATTGATGATCAATCCTTCGATGAAGGGAAACAAGTTAAAGCCGATGCCCCGTGATTTTGTTTTTGTAATGGACACCTCGGGCAGTATGCGTGGTCCGAAAATGGAGCAGGCTAAAAAAGCTCTGAAATACTGCATCAATAGCCTTGGTGAAAACGATCGTTTTTCGATGCTTAATTTCGCCACTGCTGTCAGCCTGTTTCGGGATGAGTTTGTGCCTGCCAGCGAGGAGTTTAAGAACACAGGAAGAAAATGGATCGAGGGATTAGATTCTACTGGGGGAACTGCGATCCGAGATGCCTTACTTGCTGCACTAGAAATTCGAGGCAATGATGCATCTAGGCCGTTTGTAATTGTTTTCTTTACCGATGGAATGCCCACCATTGGTGAAACTAATCCTGAAAAAATTACCCGTGATGTTCTTGCCAAGATCAAACCCAATACTCGGATATTTACTTTTGGTGTGGGCGATGATGTTAATGCGACCATGCTTGATATGCTTGCGGAAAAAACAAAAGCTGCGACCACTTATGTTCGCCCTGCAGAAGATATCGAGATCAAATCCAGTGCCATGGTTTCGAAAATCAGTAACCCAGTTCTTGTAAACCTCTCCCTGGCTTTTTCGCCCGACATACAAGCTCTAGATATCTATCCGACCAACTTGCCTGACATTTTTGAGGGCAGCCAACTAATGGTGTTTGGGAAATATAAAGGGAAGGGCGGTTCAGCAATTAAATTGAGGGGTGATCTTGCCAATGAAAAGAAAGAATTTGTCTATGAGTATAATTTTCCCGAAAAGACTTCAGATTCCAAAAGCTTTGTCGAGCAATTGTGGGCACGAAGGAAAGTTGGATTTCTACTCGACCAGATTCGTGCCAATGGTGAGAAAGGCGAACTTGTGGACGAGGTTACCAAGCTTGCAAAGAAATATGGGATAACCACTCCCTACACAAGTTATTTAGTTGTTCCCGATCATGTTGCATACCCAATTCATAGGCCGGTTCCTGGTTATCCCACGCCCAAGCTTCCTGTTCCGTTTGGCTTGCTACCTTCATCGGGTGGTGATGGAAATCGGAAAGTTCTTGAATTTGCTCTTGAAAATCAAAGCAGACCGGGCCAATTTGCAGAGGGCAGGGCGACTGCTGCTGAAAAGGCTTCGGAGTTTGCTGGAGTTGCAAGGGCACCCGGTGCAGAGCAATTGAAAAAAGCTATGGATGCAAAGGGTGATCTCGATCGTGCAAAGGATGCTTTGCGAAGGAGGGATCAGAACGCTGTTCAAGGAGGAAAAATGGGGGTTGATCTTTCGGTTCAAAACCAAAATTTTAGAGATCAGACTACTGTTTCTGAAACTGCAATTAAACAGATATCGGGGCGTAGCATGATCGAGGTGGGCGGGGTTTGGATTGACGAGGGTTTTCTTAAGACAATGCCCACAATGGTTATTCAGGCTCAAAGCGATGCGTATTTCCGATTATTAGAAAAACAGCCCCAGTTAAGAAAACTATTTGGTCTGGGCAACTATTTGATTTGGGTAACCCCCGGAAATACTGCCTTGGTAATTGATACCCAGGAAGGCAAAAACACGATTTCTGATCAGGAAATTGAGCAGATGTTTGTTCCAAACAAATAACAGGCTCTAAAAGTAAAGAACAGAACTTTTGCTTGTTATCGAAATTTTCATGGCCTTAATCTCTAGACTATGTTTAACATAGGCTAGAGATTTTGTTTTTTCCATCTTTGTGGAGATTGCCATGAGCGATTGTGTAAGTAAGAATTCGCGTAGAATATTTGTTAAGCAGGCATCACTGGCTTTGCTTGGAACCAGCCTTGCTACGACTTCAATTTTAAAGGCGCAAGAGTTCTTGGGTAAAAAACAGCCCACCCCGAAAATTATCTTGGGCGTTCAAACCTACACCTACAGAAACTTTGATCTCGAAACTGCTTTGAAAAAAATGAAGGAGCTTGGCGTTACTCAAGCTGAGTTTTATCAAAAGCACATTCCTGCAACCAGCACCCCAGAGCAACTCAAAGCTATCTTAAATCTTTGCAATGAATATGGTGTTAAGCCAGTGGCGTTTGGCGTGCAAAAATTCACCAAAGATCATGACGCCAACAAGAAAATGTTTGATTTTGGCAAGGCTATTGGCCTTACCGCGATTAGCGCAGACCCTGATCCAGATAGTTTCGAAAGCCTCGACAAGCTTTGTGCTGAATATAAAATTGCTGTCGCAATTCACCCGCATGGTCCTGCAGGCAAGGGGCAACTTCATCGCTGGTATAGTGCTGAATTAATCATGGCTGGGGTGAAAGATCATCATCCATTAATTGGCTCATGTTTAGATACCGGTCACCTTATCCGGTCTGCCCAATTGGGAAAAAATCTTGATCCAGCAACTGAAGTTCGAACCATGGGCAAACGAAACTTTGGAATGCACCTTAAAGATCACGACAATAAAAAACACACCGATGTGGTTTTTGGCAAGGGTGTTCTGGATGTAGATTCTGTGCTTAAGGCCTTGAGTGATGTAGGATTCAATGGCATGATTAGCATCGAATATGAAGCCAATCCTCAAGACCCATCCCCAGATCTTAAGGCGTGCATTGATATCTTTAACACCGCGGTAAAAAAGATTTCTTGATAAACCATTTGGAAAGAGAATATGGCCATTAACTTGCCTGTTGAACAGATAGAAGAACTTAGGAATACCAAGTACAACGCTACAGTTGTTGAATTAAAAAAAGCTCATTCTGACCTGATGATTGTTCGGGTGAAACCGGATAAGGCCATAAGGCCGCATCGTGCGGGTCAGTATACTTTACTTGGTTTGGGTTACTGGGAAGGTAGATATCCTGGTTGCCAAGAAGAATCCATTCCTGAAGAAGAGGTGACGAAACTTGCAAGGCGGGCCTATTCTCTTTCCAGTTCAATTCTTGCGCCTGATGGTTCATACATCAAGGCCGAAGAAAATGATTGGAACGAGTTTTATATTGTTTTGGTTCGGGAAACCGGGCGAGAAATTGCGCCTGCGCTGACGCCAAGGCTGTTTAATCTCGAAGTCGGTTCAAGGCTTTTCATGGGTGAAAAAATTACCGGGCATTACAATCTTTCTCATGTAAAGCCTGATGATGATGTGATCTTTTTTTCAACCGGAACAGGTGAAGCTCCTCATAACTACATGGCACTTGAGATGCTACGAAATAATCACCAGGGAAAGATTCTTTCTGCTTGCTGTGTGCGCCTAGGTAAAGATCTTGGGTATCGCGAAGTTCATGATGCAGTAATGAAGAAAGCTCCCAATTACAAATACATTCAACTTACAACCCGCGAAGGCGACCCATCCAAGAAGCGTTATTTGCAAGATTTAGTCAGGTCTGGCGAACTTGAATCGATACTCGGTTCAAAACTTAATCCCGCAAAGACTCATGTTTATTTGTGTGGTAATCCTGCAATGATTGGGGCCCCGTTCAAACATCTGGAAACAGGTGTGCGAACTTACCCCCAGCCCGAAGGGATAATCGAGCTTTTAGAATCCCGCGGTTTTAACGCAGATTTAGGCCACGGTCATGCCCCAGGCAATATTCATTTCGAAGAGTATTGGTCTTAATCCAGAAGTTAGCTTTTTGGCTGTTGCTGCTTGGCGAAATATCGAAGAATTGCAATGCCTAGGAATAATGAAATGGTTGACCAAGTCACCCCGGCAACCCACAGTAGCAATGTGTAGATGTTGGCGCCGCTAAGATCTTTGTTTAGCAGAATCCCCATCAAGAGTGGTATGGCGAGAAAGAAAATAGCGAGAGCTTTTTGCCTGGACTCCAGCACTCTTGCAAGGCAAAAAGCAGGCAGGATCAAAATTCCGAAATGTGCTTTGCTCGACATGGGAGAAAGCAAAAGCATTGCGCAAAGGATCATCGAAGCTTCAAGTGCAAATTGTGGCGATCCTGTGGTGTTTAAGTTGCTAGGATTTCCCGGCCATCCCCAGCAAAATAAAGTCATTGCAGTGCCAAAGAGTGTAAGACCCATGAGGATAGGTTTTACTTTCGTGGATTGTGTGTTATCAGGCTCAATGATGACAGAGTATTTACCTTCTTTTATTTCGATGTGGGTTTGAGTGAATCTTTTTCCTGTACCTGCCAGCGATTGATTATAAATGATTTCGCTACCCCATGTTCCTGGTACAAAGTCTGGTTTGGTCATTGGGGCTAAAAACCGCTCGACGAAAATTAGCGGTCTAGGTTTTCCTTCAGGCGGAAGGCCAAGAATAAGGTCTGGTATGAAGTTGCAAAACAAGAAGCCCACTACAAATGCCAGAGTAGCTTTCCACCGGAATCTGTAGATCAGATAAGGAAGAAATAAAAGTGGAGTCAGTTTGCAGGCTGCAGCTACTCCTAATAATATGCCACCATTAATGTCTTTGGCTTTTGATAGTTGCAGGCATCCGAACAGGATTGTGCCAGCAATGATTACATCGAATTGCTGGTGGGAAAGGCAGTTGAGAAAGTAGGTCGTAACGCAAATTAAGCCTATGATAAAAGCGATCCAACCGAATTTTTCGTTTGATGCAAAAACAGACTTACTGATTTTCCAAGCACTATCGATGGCCAGATAAAAGAAAAAAATATTGATGGTTCCCCAGCTTAGTCTGGAGAGCCATTGGGGTAGCGAGTTGAATGGGATGCAAATAAAAGCCATCCAAGGTGGATACATGAAGACGGAACCTTCATGATAAATATCTTCGCCTTGGAGTAAAAGCTTGGCGTAAGTTTTGAAAACGAGGTCGAACTCGGAGTTGGTGCGAAGAAATATGGGGGATGCTGCAGCGATAAGCAGAATCATACTGATGGAAAAAAGTACGATTCTTCTTTTTAAAGGCACAGTATTGTGATTCGAATGGGTCGGTATAATAGTTGACATCCAAACCATCCGGTTTATTGGGGGCTTCCTTGAGGAAGTCATATTTTGATCTTGTATTCAAATACAATAAATTGAAAAATCTAGCAATAGAATGAATGGTATAAGTTGTTTGATGTTTTTGACTTGATAGTATATAAACAGCTAATGGTTTGGACGGAATCAGTCATAATGATTTTTTGAGGGGTCAATGAGTTCGCAAGCTAGATTACCATTTGAAAAAGAAATATACGCGCTGGAGGATCTTCTTTCGTCATTGGAAGTGAAGGAAGGTTCAGATATTGCAAACAGTGAAGAGATCCGTCGTATTCGCAAGGAAGTTGCCAGCCTTAAAAAAGTAAAATTTGGGAATCTGACTTCCTGGGAGACGGTTTTAGTATCCCGCCATCCTGACAGACCTCAGATGATGGATTATGTAGAAATGATTTTTGATGACTTTGTTGAATTGCATGGCGACCGTGCCTTTGGTGATGATCGTGCGCTTCGAACCGGATTCGCAAGAATTGGAGAGCATCGCGTTTTGTTGGTTGGTCATCAAAAAGGCCATACCTTGCAAGAGCGAAGAGAATGCATGTATGGTTGTGCTCATCCCGAAGGTTATAGAAAAGCTTTGAAGAATATGAAGTTGGCAGAAAAGTTTGGTCTGCCGATCATTTGCCTTATTGATACTCCCGGGGCTTTCCCTGGTATAGGTGCGGAAGAGCGGGGTCAGTCTTCGCTGATCGCTGCCAACATTCTTGAAATGTCATGCCTCAAGATTCCGGTAATATGTGTGGTCATTGGGGAAGGTGGTTCGGGCGGTGCGTTGGGGATTGGGGTTGGCGACAAGGTTTGTATGCTTGAGTTTTCGTATTACTCAGTGATCAGTCCGGAAGGGTGTGCAGGTATTCTTTGGAAAGCTGCCACCGAGATTACCAAACCAATCGCGGCTGATGCTTTAAAGTTGACCTCGAAAGAGTTGTCAAAGTTGGGGATAGTGGATGCAGTTATTCCTGAACCATTGGGTGGTGCGCATCGAGACCCCAAAGAAATGTCGAACACATTGAAGTCATATTTGCTTCGATATCTTGGAGAGTTACTTCAACTTCCCGTTGATGAGTTGCTTGAAAAGCGGTACCAAAAATTCCGCAACATGGGTGTCTTGTTGGAAGGTAATTCACAAGAGCAATCTGTTGGCTCTGCGTGATATCTTTCGTTCCGATCTGATTTATAAATCAATTTGAAGATATACCACGAATGAAACATAAGATCCGTTATCGGACGCTGCAGGAAGGCGGGATTTGCCGGGTTCTTATAATAGCAACGTCCGATAACGGCTGTTATGTTTCATTTAAGCTATAAAGCCTTTTTGGCCCTCCCGCCCTTTGTTTTCAGTCTTTTTATGCGATATCACCAAGAATATATTCTTGTTGGCCTAGGCTACTCTTGTGGGTATATTGTGGACTGATCTCTACTGTTTTTTTCTGCATTCCTTAGGATCAGCCCGACATGAATCCAAACAAAAATCCTAACGAAGATCACAAAGTTTTACGCGTTGGCATGATCGGCCTCGGGATGATTTTTGATGAAACCTACAAGCCTGTTTTTTTGGAGTTGGCGAACTCGCCTCTTTACTCCCCTGCTACCGGGCCTGTCGATATTTGTTGGACAGCGGCTGCAACCCGAACCGGAACCAGGGGGCAAAATTACCTCCAGCAGTTGAATCACCTTATTCCGCCTTTTGAAAATTGCCATGGTGATGATGCTATCCAAAAACTGCTCGCATCCAATGTTGATGTGGTCTGTGTTGCAACGCCTGATGACCGGCATTTCGAAGCTGCTAAAATGGCTCTACTTGCGGGCAAGCATGTCTTAATCGAAAAGCCATCAGTTCTAACGCTTAAAGAATTGGAGCAACTTCAAGAGATTGCTGATCGAAAGAAAGTTCTGGCCAAAGTTGTTTATCACAAGCTTGCCGACCCCGATCATAAGAAATTGCGCACTCACTATGCGGATTCTGTTTTTCGGCATGTTAATAATGGCTACTGCTCTTTGCTCGAACCCAAATCAATCAGTGGAAAACAATTTGCAGAATGGATAGTCGGGAGGAATCCGGGTACCTACGTTGCGGTCCACTATATCAAGTTAATTGATTTTACATTTGGGCCTACAAGCGTTCAACCCGGTTGGGAGTTGATCCGTATCAATGCAACAGGCCAGAGGGGTTTGGTCGGAAATGCAGATGGGCCAACTTGGGATTCTTGCCAGCTTCAAATCACCTATAGGCACCCAGATAATCGTGAAGCTACTTTTGATATTCATACTAGTTGGGTGATGCCTGATAATTTTCCTGGGTATGTGGAGCAAGAGGTTCAATTTCGTTTTGATAATGCTATTTGGAATGCTCATCAACGAAAACGCGGAGTCGAAATGGCGATTGAAGATCTTACTCCCAATGAACTTAAGAACACTCCCAATTATCATTACAATGGTTCTTTTTTAGAACCTTGGGGTAAACGCAGTCAGCGTGGTTATGGGTTAGAAGTCATTCATCGGTTTTTTGAAGAGGTGGCTTTTGTTGAGTTTGCAGACTCTGCTCTTAATCGAGATGATAGATTGCAATCAATGAAAGAACTTTCTTACAATGATCTTAGTGCTGATAGAAATACGGTTGCGATTGTTCAAGCGATGGAGGCGATTTTGTCTGAGCATGTTTCGGGAAATCCGGGAGCCCAAGTTTTGGTAAATGGCCCTGATGGTGGATTGGTGTTATATCGGCCTGGTAAATCCGAGCATTTGATTCTGCATGCTTCGAAAGTTTAAGCCTTAATGGTGTATTGTTTACATCTATACTTGCCAAGGAATTACAGCTATTCTGTAATAACTATATTAAGTGCTTCTAAAGGAAATTGTTCATGATTAAACCAATTCATCATCCGGGTGAAAACAGCTCGAATGAAATTCGCGATCACTTGGTGGATATTGAACCAAAATCTTTGCGTACCTTTACCCCAAGTCAGGCGATTTTAGCGAAAAGTGCTGGTTCATTTCATTGGACTCCTGAAGGAAGAAAACTTTACGACTTCACTTCCGGTGTACTCGTGGCAAATCTTGGGCATAACCCTGTTCGATGGACCAAAAGGTTTTTTGAATTGATGGGCTGGAGCAATCTTGGTGCCGCGAAGGACTCTGATGATTATTTTCCTGCTGTCACCATGACCGCATACAATGCCGCAACTCCAATTGAAATTCAAGCTAGTGAAAAATTGCTTGCCTTGATGCGGGTTCACCCTGTTGGTTTCAGAATGCAGCAGGTTCTTTGGGCAGCTTCGGGTTCAGAAGGAATTCAAAAGGCTTTGTGGGCAGCGATGGCAAAGGATAAAAATCGCGATATGATCATTGCAACCCGCTATGGGTTTCATGGTAAAAAAGGTTTGTCCAACGCCATCACCGGTACCGAAAATGATAAGGAACGCGACCCCAGGGTTAAATTTATTTCATTTCCGATGTGTGAATGTAATGATCTTTCAATGCGGGATAATCCCTTTGATTTTGCGCATTACCAAAAAGAATTAGATTCCCTTTGGCATCAATATGGACGCAAGTTGGGCGTGTTAATCACCGAGCCTTATTTGGGTGGTGGCGGTTCTTATCATCCCCCAAAAGAATATCTTCAGATGCTCGTTCGTTTTTGCAGAGAGAAGGATATTGTCTTTATTCTTGATGAAGTGCAGGCGAATTTTGGTCGCACTAGTCAAAACTTTGCCTACGAAAGCTATGGCATTGAACCCGATATTGTTGTTCTGGGTAAAGGCTTGGGCAATGGTGTTCCCGTTGCTGCTGTGGTAGGTCGAAAAGATTTGTTTGATTGTTTGGATTATGGTGAAGCATCGGATACTTGGAGTGCCAATCCTCTTTGTTGTGCTGCGGTAATTGCAACCCTTGAGGAATTTGAAAACGGTAAAGTCCTCGAGCATTCTCGCAAAGTTTCTGCCATTATTGAAGAAGGCTTGATTGCTCTGAAAATTGATCTGCCTTTTGTTGCGAATGTTCGTGGCGAAAAAGGTGGTATGGTGTGGGGTGTTGAGATGGCGGATTGGGGCGGGAAAAATTCCCATGCATGGGCTTGCGCCATGGTTGAAGCTTGTTACCGCGGTGATACCAACGGCGATGGAATTCATATTCTTGGGCCGTTAGCTCGGAAAGTCATCAGGATTTCTCCCCCGCTTACTCTTTCGCTGGCAGAGGCTGCTTCCTCGATGAAATTGTTGCATAAGCTTCTTGCGCCGTTGGTTAAAAATAATGTTGATCACGGCGCCGCCATTGCGGGCGGGCATTAATTTAGTTCACGACCTCCATGGAATTTTCTCATGCCTGTTGAATTGCTTCTTAGTCCATTCTTTGGTAGTGCAGGTGTGCATTGGCTTGACCAGATTCTTAATTCCTTCGCAGCTAATTTTTCTGAAGGGTCTTTCTTTAATCAAGTGTTCAATCTTAGGGCGATGCTTGCGCTTGCGCTTGTTAGTTTAACTTGTGGTGCAGTCGGTTCCATGGTCGTTGGTAGTAGGATGGCTTTTTTTAGCGACGCCTTGGCTCATTGTGCGTTTGCTGGTGTAAGTTTGGGCTATGTTATTTTTGAACTGTTTATTCTTGGTGCCCGACCTAAGGAAGAATTCTGGGAATGGGTCACTCCTATTATGGTTTTTTTTGGTGTCGCGGTAGGCGCTGGTATCGCCTATGTCCGGGGCCAAACCGGGTTGGCTAGCGACACCGTGATTGGTGTTTTTTTTGCTTTTTCTCTGGGCTTCGCTGCCATGCTTAAAAATATTATCAATGATCGTAGCGTTTTTAGTTTGGAAGATTTTCTATTCGGCGACCCGCTGTTTGTAAGTGCATCCGAGATTTTATACATGGCTGGGTTGGCTGTTTTTACATGGGTTTTCTTGTTCTTTTTTTATAACCGTATGGTCTTTAGTAGTTTCAATAGCAGCCTAGCATTGTCAAGGCGTTACCCCATCAATCTTCTCTATTACCTGTTTGTGATTTTGTTAGCGTTGATTGTGAATCTTTGCTTAAGGTATGTGGGTGTGCTTTTGATCAATGCCCTATTGATTGTTCCCGCAGCAACAGCTTTCAACCTTGGAAGAAATTTGCGTGAAGTTTTCTGGATTACGGTTCTATTGAGTGTTTTTGTGTGCCTTGCAGGGTTGGGTGCCAGTTGGGAGTTGCAAGTTCGTTCAGGCATTAAGTTTGGGGTTTCAGGTACGATCGTAATGCTGGGCGTTGGGCTGTTTTTTTGCTCGATGATCATCGGGAAATTAAAGTCTGCCTCTTAATAATTTGATATTAATTCAATCAACTCCTTGATTCCTGCACCGATCTAATTGACAATAGATACGACAATGGTTGGGAAAAGTTTCCTGCCATATTAATTTTTATACACGGGATAAAAGAAACTGTGGATAGTTCTCAAGCGCTCGATAAAATCAAAGACTTCATTCTGATTTTTACCAGTATCTTTTATGAAGCTTTGCCCTTCATTGTTATTGGATCTTTGCTTGCAGGACTTCTTGAAGAGTTGCTGCCTCAAAAATTGATCGCAAGGCTTCTTCCTCGAAACAGATTCTTTGCGATTTTAATTGGTGGTCTTCTGGGGTTGATTTTTCCCATGTGCGAGTGTGGCATTATTCCGGTAATGCGCAGGCTGTTACGCAAAGGCTTGCCTTTAAGTTGTTGTATTGCTTATCTTCTTGCGGGCCCAATCATTAATCCCCTAGTTTTACTTAGTACTTATGTTGCTTTTGATGGCATGGAGAATGCCACCGAAAACGGAACTCTTGCTTTTCAAATGGGTGGGATTGCTATGGTCTTAGCCCGTACAGGTATGGCTTATCTTGTTGCGGTTGGAACCAGTCTGATTGTTGATCGTCTTCATCAAAAATATGGTGATGACCTTCTTCTTCCTTTGGCAAAACCCCCCGCTAAAAGTAAATTGTCGCTTGATGTCGTTGAGGGTGAAGAGGTTGATAACAAAGGCAGCATGAACTGGTTTGCCCGTGCTTCCAGAATTTCGGAAACCGCACTCCACGACTTCATCGATATCACTGTTTTCCTTACCATTGGGGCGCTTCTTGCTGCTTTTACCCGCATTTGGCTAACTCACGATGCGATTTCTGAACTTTCCCGTTCCCATATTATTCTTGCCGTGCTTTTAATGATGGCCCTTTCAGTTGTCCTTTGCTTATGTAGCGAAGCCGATGCCTTTGTTGCCGCAAGCTTTGTCACTTTAAGGCCTGCAGCTAAAGCTGGTTTCCTTGTACTTGGCCCCATGCTCGATCTTAAACTTTACATGATGTACACAAGGGTGTTTAAGCCCAGACTAATTTGGACTATAATTATATCAGTGGTAATTCAGGTTTTTGTTTACACCATGCTTTTGCATGGCCTTTGGGAAAACTTTGGACCAAAGTTCTTCTTTCCCAAAACAGATTCTATAACTTCAACCTCAAGGTGAACCTGTGGCTAATGAACATCACCACCACGATAATGCGACCGAATATTACATCGAGCAATTGATCGGCATTGGTATTTCACTTTCAATCGCCTATGTTTGCATCATGCTTTGGTGGCCCTTTCCCATCTATGGTGGTGATGGGCAAATAATTTCCTATGGCAGGAAATTGTCGATCATCCTGCATCCCAAGTTTCATTTCTGGGTTTTGACAGGCAGCATTATTCTTTTGGGATTTGTTTCGGTCCGAATAATCGCTCTTTGGCTCGAATCGGGAAAATTAAAATCAAATACTAAGCATGTGCATGGCCCCGATTGTAGCCACGGTCATGAACACGAACATGAACTCACGCATGAACATGAACACAACCATGATCACAACCATGTGCATGGCCCCGATTGCAACCACGGTCAGGAACATGAACATGAACACGAACATGGGCATGATCATAACCATGTGCATGGCCCCGATTGTAACCACGAACATAAGGTTGAATCTTCAGGCCATGAGGATTGTGGTCACGATCATAGCCATGGATCTGCACCAGTTCGATTCATTGTATTATTGCTTCCAATCGTTTTATTTTTTCTCAATGTTCCCAATGAAGTATTCAGCAATGTTAAGGGCGTAGACCTTTCGCAATTTGGTGAGGTCGGTTCTGTAGCAGAAAAAGGAATTGACTTTAATGTTGGTTTTTTGCAATTGGAAATGGCCTCCATGACGCAAGAAAGTAGAAACCACTATGAAGGCAAAACGGTAAGATTGATAGGTAAGTATGTGGGAGAAGAAGAAAAGCGTTTTTCACTCATCCGTTTTAAAATTAATTGCTGTGCTGCCGATGCGGTGCCCCTTAATGCGGTGATGATGGTTGACCCAAACTCCCCTGAAAAGCTTGCTTGGAAAAAGTATGCAAACAAATGGGTTCAAGTGACAGGGCGAGTGCATTTTCTCAAACGAAAAGACAATGAACAATACATGACTGCCTTGGTTTTATTCCCAGATACAGAGCATAAACTTAACGATGATCTGGTCAAAGTTGTACCGCAAGATTCCAACCCCTACGCTAATTAGTTTGCGATCAGATTTGGTTGCATAGTAGAAATTTTTGCACTTTCGGAGTTTTTATGAACCTTAAGAACTTGGTGTTCGTTTTGCTTTTTAGTTTTATCGCAGTAACGGGCAGGCTTTTATCCTGTCCATTTTGCACCATGCAGGGCCAAACCCTTGTAGGGGAAGTCAATCAAGCTAGTATGGTTCTTTTTGGTACTTTGAAAAACGCCAAGATTGGCAATGCTGATGGTGCCGATGGAAGTACCGATTTTGAAGTCGAAAAAGTTATCAAAGATCATGCCATTCGTGGTGGTAAAAAAACGCTGACCCTTCCCCGTTATGTTCCGCCAGACAAAGACGGGAAATATAAGTTTCTCCTGTTTTGTGAAGTTTATAAGGATAAACTCGACCCCTATCGAGGCGTTGCAGTTCCCCCAGAAAGTGAGATTGTTGCTTACCTTCAAGGGGCCTTAGCTCTTAAAGATAGTACCCTTCCAAAAAAGCTTGGATTTTATTTTAACTATCTGGAAAACACAGATACTGAAATTTCAAACGATGCTTATAAAGAGTTTGGGAATGCGGGCTACAAAGAATTTGAACTGGCAGCAAAACTCTTTTCCCGAGACAAAGTGATTTCTTGGCTTAAAAATTCCGCTACCCCATCCTTTAAAATGGGTTTGTATGCTTCGATTCTTGGGCATTGTGGCAAGCCCGAAGATGCCCAAATTCTTAAACAGTTGCTGGAAGATCCCGAAAAACAATCTGCAAGCGGCATCGATGGTGTGTTTGCTGCCTATGCAATGCTCAACCCCAAAGAGGGTTGGGAGTATCTTCTTGCTGTAATGAAGAATCCCAAGAAAGAGTTTTTGTTTCGTTATGCTGGCTTGCGGGCAGTGAGATTTTTTCTGGAGTTTGCTCCAGATCTAATTCCCAAGCAAAAACTTATTGAAGCTATTGTTTTGTTGCTGGATCAAGAAGACATCTCCGACCTGGCAATTGAAGACCTGCGGAAATGGAAAGTCTGGGATCAGGCAGACAAGGTTCTGGGCTTGCAAGAAAAAGATGCCTATAAGAAAATTCCAATTGTTCGTAGAGCCGTGCTGCGCTACGCATTGTCTTGCAAAGGAAGCACCGCTGCCGATGATTTTATTAAAAAGCAAAGGCTTGCGGATGCCCAAGGGGTTATGGATGCTGAGGAATTATTGAAATTAGAGCAACCAGCTCCGCCTGCGAAATAATTTTTTTGCTTGTTAATTACTTAGTCCAAGGAAGGACGATTTTATTGCGAACTGCTCTGCTCTTTTTTGTTGTTGTATTGCTTACCGCAATTTCTGCGGGGGCAACTATTGCCTGCAGTATTTGTGCCGGCTATGGGCAGTCGCTTTCGCTTCGGGAGCAAGCGTTAAAATCAAATTCCAAGATTGTCCTTTTCGGCATCATCATAAAGTCAACCCTTGAACTTGATGGGACAGGGAAAACTGAAATCGCAGTTCAAAAAAGCTTCATATTGCCATCCGATTTTCAGCTACAGCCTTCTATTTCCATCAAGCAATATTTGCCTTTTGATGCCAATGCTTACAATGGAATTTTGCTGTTTGCGGACAACTCCAAAGGGCAGCTAGATGTATTTCGTGGAGTTTCTATTCCATCAAAAGAAGTGTCTAATTATGCAGCAGGGGCACTTGGGGCGACAAGTTTAAGGGGCCCTGCTCTACTTGATTTTTACCTTCCTTTTTTGCAATCCCCTTCCAGAGAAATAGCCTCTGATGCCTTTTTAGAATTCGCTAAAGCTTCTGATTCTACACTTGTTGAGTTTTCAAAAAAAATGAATCCAGCTCTTTTAAAAAGTTGGATTCTCGACCCCAAGGTGCCTGAAGAGCGACTAGGTCTGTATGCTTTTCTTTTAGGCGGTTGCGGTCGCGATGCAGATATTAGTTTTTTGCTTGAGATGCTTAAGTTGCAGGATTCTAGAGCGCAGGCGACTTTTGATGGGGCAATGGTCGCCTTGATACGGTTGCATCCCGACAAGGGTTGGAAGGCGCTTGATGGCTTTTTAAAGGCTGATGATACGCCATTGCAAACTAGGCTTTCATGTATTCGGTCTATCAAAGTTGCCAATGAAATAATGCAAGATAAATCAGACAAGGCTGAGATTTTCAAAGCATTGAATATTGCATTGAAGCAAGGGGAACTTGCGGATCTTGCAATTGAAGAATTACGGAAAATGAAGTACTGGGGTTTTACCCAAGAGATACTAAATATTTATGGAACCAAGGGGTACACCGCTCCTGTAATGAAGCGGGCATTTCTTCGCTATGCACTGACCGCGCCTAAGGATGCGCAGATTGAAAAGTTTTTGGCTCAACTTGAAACCAAAGATTCCCAGATGATTCTTGAAGTAAAAGAATCTCTGGGATTGGTTCCATTAAAGCCCTGATCATAGGCTTTATTTCAACTTAAGTTCTAAAACCGTTGCGCTGTAAATATCAAGCCCGCCCTGCCCCCCTGCCCTGTCGGAAGCAAAATATAACTTTAAGCCATCTCTGCTTAGCGAAGGCGATTTTGTGCCGATTTTACCTGTTAAATCTTTAAGATTAGAAACAGCAATTGGTTTTGACCAACCACCGCTTATGGTTTTGGTGCAAGAGAAAATTTCAGAGCGCCCATCTTCCGATAATCCTTCAAGGAACATCAGGTTTCCCAATGGGGTAATGGTGGCGTGGTGAAAACCAATCGGTAGATCCTTAAGTGGTTCTGGGGCATCAAAGTTGCCTTCGGTTCCACTGCCTTTGACACGCTTTGCAACCATTTGTTGCCAGCCATCTTTGGTTTTTCTACTGAAGTAAAGGGTAGATTGATCCTTGGTAAGCCAAGGATGCATTTCATCAGCTTCAGTATCTAGAGCAAGAAGAGGTTTGCCCGGGTTGAAGGCGCGGTCTTCCATGTCTTTGCCTGGTTGATCTCTAAAAGATCGGAATAAATCGAAGTTGTTATTTAGTTTGTCTTTTTTTGTAGCGTATATGATAGTTTGCGGGAATTTACCTTCATCGGTAAGAAAGCAGCTACGATCATCAGACTCGGTTTCTACATAAGCACCAATAGTTTCAGGGGTTCCCCACTTATTAGTTTTTTTTAAGAACTTGGAGTAGTAAATAGAATACTTCCCTTTTTCATTCTTGCGGGAGAAATAAAACCGTGGAGGATAAATCGTGCTTAATGAAGGCACTAAAAGTGGGTCGTCTTCATCCATTTCAGTGTTGATTGGCATAGGCGTCAATTTTATTGGGGCATCCGCACCTTTAGCGTTTATGGGTGTGAAGATTGTTCCAAAAAACAAAATGATACCTATCAAACTACTTAAGCGAATCATCTAAAAGCCTCCAGAAATCAGAACATAGAATCATAAACAATACTTAATCAGGCCAGCAAAGGTGGTATCCCTTGGTATTAACTTGAATACGGTAGAGTGAAACCCCCGCGGTAATATAGAGGATATTTCGGTCCTTGCCTCCGAAAATGCAATTCGATGAGGTTTCAGCGGTATTTACAAAATCGATAATTTTGCCCGCTGGGTTGAATACATAAATCCCCGTTTCGTTCCCTGTGCCTGCTGTAGCAAAAATATTACCTTTTTCATCCACACACATTCCATCTATGCCCCGGGATTTTCCAAAATCATGAAGGACTTTTTTTGTGTCAAGTGTGCCATCCTCTGCAATGTTGAAGCACACCAATTGTTTGTTTCCTTGGGGGTCGTTCTCTGCGATGTAGATTGTTTTTCCATTGGGGGAAATAACGATGCCGTTGGGTTTCTTGCATTCTTTGGTTGCGATAGAAACTTTTCCTGTGCTAGAGATCATGAACACGCTTTCGTGATCAAGTTCGCGTGGTTCTTTGCCAACATAGCGCGGGTCGGTAAAGTAGATGCGGTTTTTTGAATCGATTACGAGATCATTGGGGCTATTGAATTTTTTACCTTCAAAGTTGTCTGCAATGATGGTGATTTTTCCGTCTTTTTCAGTTCTAGTGATTCTTCGATTCCCTCCGATGTTTGCACCTTCAGCAGCAACAAGCCTGCCCATGGAATCAAAATCTAGTCCGTTTGATCTTCCCCCTGGATTGCGGAATTCAGTGGTTACCTTGGTTGCAGGATCAAACTTCATGATTCGATTTCCGATATCAGAGAAGTAAATGCATTGATCCTTTCCATAAGCTGGGCCTTCGGTGAATTCCCCGCCTGTCCAGACTTTTTCCACCTTCGTGTTTGCTGAAAACATCAACCCTGATGAGAGTGTTTTATCCTGAGCGAATGCTACAGAGGTAAGTAGCAATATAAGTAATGGTGCAAGTTTACGCATGAAGTACCTCGGTTCAGAGAGAATTCGTTTAGGTTTTTATTCCGTCTGAATATTATTTAAACAGAAAACATGAAAGTGATCATTAAAAAATGATGAATGAGTAGAGGATATCTCATAAAGAAAGTAATTGCTTTGATGCTTCGACAATTTTTTCGATGGAAGACATTGCGCCAACCCCAAGGTCGCCACACGCCAGAAGCTTTTCTTCGGGCTGCAGAACCCTTAGTTTTTTAGCAGAGAGATTAATGATTTCGCAGGCATGATCCGGATTACTAGGGGCAATGTTCAGCAAGCCATTTTCTTCCGCAATGAGTGTCAAATGCCTTAAGGTTGCAGGTTTTTGCCACATCAGGGTGTTCATTGCGGGTGCCAAAATTACGGGTGTTGCAATGTCGCGGGCCCGCCAGATGGAAGTCAGGCAATTATCCGCCAATCCCAGTGCCATTTTTCCAAGAGTGTTGGCATCCAAAGGCGCAATGATGAATAGCCCTGCCCATTTTCTTAGTTCGATATGCAATACATTGTCTTCGCGGGAATAGAGTTGATTTGGCCATTCGCTGGCATCGGTAAAAACGGAATCTCTTCCGCAAATTGCTTCAAGCTTTTCAGGTGAAACAAAATACTTTGAATGGTTGGTCATTACGATTTTGAGTTCGTGTTTTTCATTGGTCAACCGGGTTGCAAGTTCTTCCATTTTGATTGCTGCAACAGAGCCTGTGACTCCCAGAAGGATTTTTGCCATTATTGTGCTTCCCAAATTTTCTCGATTGCATCGATAAGGCTTGTGGGTAGATCTTCCCGAGTAACGCATTGGTATTTTGAATTAATAGGCCCGATCCACGCTTTGATAGCTGCATCTTCTACACGGTTTGCAACCATCAGGTTGGCGTTGGAATGGGCCCTTGATTGCTCTGCAATTTGAATTAGTTTTTGCTCATCAATATTGGATTCCAGTTTAAACTTAACTAGGGTGCCTTTGAAATTCCAGATGGTTCTGATTTGGTCGATCAGTTTAGGCAGAGGTTTTAGCTTTAGCCATAATTCCTGATGAGTCCCTGATAATTTTTCATTGCCCGATGTTGCAATCGGGGTGTTGAAATCCGGCGTCTGGAATATACCCGCACAACTGTAATCGCTTACTGCTGCGGTCATAATGATGGTATCGTAAATGTTTTTGCAAGTTTCTTTTTCAAGTAGAAAAAGTAGATCATCGAAGGAATCAAAAAGAATTGTTTCAATGTTTTGCTGGTTGTTTGCCAGGTTTGGGTTGCTTGTTAAGAGGCAAACCTGATGGCCTCGTTTTGCAGCTTCAAGCGCAAGAGTGTGCCCTGTAACGCCTTTGGCTAGGTTTGTGATTTTGCGTGCGGTATCAATAGCAACAGATGTTGCACCAGCGGTGATAAGGAAGCGAGGCATAATGAAAAGGTGCCCTTCTTGGATCCTATGATATGCAATATTTTACAGAAAGTGGGCAATATTGGCCTAGGGAATTAGGAACCAGCAGGGATGCGAACTTTTTCCGCAGAAGGTAGATTTAGTTTCATGATGTGGTTTTGTAGTTCGGATTCCGGAAGCTGAATGACCTCAATAAGTTTTTCGCGCAAGCTTCCTGGGCTGGGGTTTTCCCTAAGGGTTTGCATGAAAGCCAGCAGCACCTTCTTGTTTTCTGGAGTTGAATGCAAGAAGTAATGCACCCAAGCCCACGATTCGCGATACTCGGCACGATTCATTTTTCCCACTTCGTCCATGAGTTCAAGCCTGATTAAATCGGGTCTGAAATCATTGTTAAGATCTTTTCTTAAATGTTCAACATGCTGGCGGTTGATTCCTTTTTTGTCTGGGGATAATTCGTAGTATTCTGCAAGGCCTTCGTCGAGCCATAATGGAACATCTTTCAAAACACTATGAAGAAGAGCATGTGTAAGTTCATGCCTTAAATCCTGTTGAACGCGTTCTCCCCAATAGGTGTAAATAAGTAAGTCTTCGGACCTGCCAACGCCCCGAGTTTGGGCGACAAAGAAGGCCCTTCGAGAGGGTAGCTTGGGGTATTTTGAAACCATGAATTTGTCGTACTTTTCGCGATCTTCGAATAAATAAACTTGAATCATGGTTGAGGATTCAGGCAGTTTTAAATCGCTATAAACTTGATCCCTAAGCTTGGCGAGTTCATCAAAAAGAGGAAGATCTTTTTGGATTTCAAAGTCGCTGAGAAATACATAGGGAGCAACTCGGATCAAGAATTTGCCTGGCAAAATTGGAGCGGCCAATTGGTTTGCTTCACTGTTTTCTTTTCCCACTGGTTGATTGGGATTGAAATTAAAGGTGGAGCAACCACTGGAAATCACGATGAACATCAGGAGTATGCTTAACAACCTTGCAAAAATCAACTTTTCGAACCCTTTTCGCAAAAGAAAATCTCTCTCAACGGGCAGGAAGCATATGCAGGAATTGAGTTTAAAGCAAGGCTAGTCGGTGGGTAAAAGTTAGGCAAGTGGTCTGCCTGAACGCTGGTTTTTAGCTATCTTTAAGCCTGTGAGTTTGCCTATTTTGCGCCACCATGTTTTCCATGCAAAAGGCCCTTCGGTCCCCCATCTTAAGTATTGCCTTAAAAAGCGCAACTTCTCTGTGTTGCTGATTTGCTTGGAATTAACAAAGCTCGAGTTTAATCGGGCTAGGTTCTGCGCTTTCTTTTCATCAGAAAGGTAGGTGTGAGTGCGTACCCCTACTAGATCTACCAGCCATATTTTTATATCGCCCCCATTCTCAGAAACCATGAGGTTGGGAGATTTTAAGTCGCGATGCGAAACCGAAAGATCATGCATTTTTCTTATTAAGTGTGCAACTTTGTTTACAAGTGTTTGTAGCGACTCAGTTTTTTTGGGTTCATCAAGTTGGTCGATTTTTAAAAGATACTTGGGCAGATCCGTTGCATCTGGTATTTCTTCCGTGATTATCACCCCGTCTACCTTTAAACCAGCAGAATGCGTGTGCCACATTGCAAGAGGCCTAGGTGTTGGTAATTGTCTGGTGATAAGCGCATGGCCCATGGTCCAAGATTTGGAAGTGCCATCTGGCCTGAAAAGGGAAAGAATGGGATCAATCATTTTGGTTGCAAATATTTTTTTGTAGATGATCTTTCTTTCGATTGCGCCATCTTTAATTGTTAAGGCAATCACTTCAGAGCTTTTTGATTTTTTGAGGATCTTTAAGTTTTGGGTATTTCCAGATTCTGTTCGGAGATTGACAAGATCGATTAAGCAAGCTTTGCCCAAGTCTGAAACATGATGGCCTTTAATTGTGTTCTGCTTGAACTTTTTAAATCTGCGGTTATTGCCCATGCAGCGCAGGTCGAAACTGGACCAAAGTTTCAAGTTGGCATTTGATTCCAACGCCTTCATGATGAACACCTGTTTTTTTAGCCAGTATTTATCATGAAAAGCAAAGGCGTTAGCCCCTTCAAATTCGCTTACTTCTTTGATGTAATAGTCCCAAAGGCGCATCCGATCGGCGAGGCTTGCATGTAAAGCTGCCCATCTATCAAGCATGGCAAGATTTTCCAACCTGATTTCCCAAGGCACTGCTGCGCTATGAATTTTCACAGGGTGCAAATCCAGCATGATGATTCTTGATGGCTTTTGTTCTTTGATTTCCACCATCAGATTGCCAGGGTGTAAATCAGTATGAACGATCCCTTTCCGGTGCATTGCAGCAAGAAAAGTCGCAAGTGCTTTGGTTAGTTGGTGCCTATGATCCCATGACTCTTCCCAGCTTTGGGAATGCAATGATTCCCAGTAATCGTTTAAAGGAATGGCGTTTTCAAGTGTATGCGTGATGATGAAACTATCAGGCAAAAAACCTGCTGATGTGCCAAAAGCTAGGGGCGCAATAGTAGGAATCCCCAGAGATAATAAATTCAATGCAATTAGGAATTCATTCTTCGCCTTGGTTGCGCGGAAGCATTCTCTGATAAAAGCTCTTGGTCCTGAGATGCGATTGTGTTTTAAATGGATATCAAACCCGGGAAGTGAGATTTGGTAAACAGATCTGTGCACTCCACTTTTGATGGTATTAACTAAATTTGCATCAAGCCATTGTGGGAAACGAAGTACACCTTCACAAAACAATGCTTCCCTTATGGTTTTGGAATCTGCAACTTCTGGGGCAAGAATCCATTTCACTTGAGCCATTGCGTCAGCGGTTGATTTCGTCATCACCCTACCCCGCCTGAAGTTTTTGCTGATCAAGATTATTCAATACGGCGATCCAGTGTTCTGCATTTGAATGGACACTGTAGAGCGAGTCAACGATTTCTCGGCCTCGTCCTCCCATAAGTTTTTGCTGCTCTTTATTTTTGTAAATAAGCGCTATTGCGTTCGACCAATCTTCGTAAGTGTTTGCAAGAAATCCGTTGTATCCATGTCTTATTATTTCGCTATGAACCCCAACAGGATTGGCGATCACGGGCAGGCCAGCAGCCATGTATTGCAAAAGTTTCAAGCCACACTTTCCTCGGCTCCATCGATCATCAGGCATAAAGCAGATTCCGAGATTTGCGCTTCGGATTTCTGCAACCTCATTGCTTTCCTGCCATTGAACAGGAGAAACTTTGAGATGATCAAAGGTTGGAAAAGAATCGCAAATGATTTTAAGAGATAGGTTGGGAAAGGTTTTGCCCAGTTCTTCCAGAATGGGGCGAATGATTTCAAGCGACTGTAGCGTGCTTTTTGATCCTATCCAGACCATTTCGAGGGAATCGATTAAGTTGGCAGATGGAGTAAGTTGATATTTAGAAGTTTCAATTACTGTTGGAATTACAAAAATCTTTGAGGCGCTGGTATGTTCGGCAGAGGCGTCTGCCAAGAATCGATTGCCTGCAACCATGGCGTCTGTGGCTTTCGATATTGCTATAAATCTTGCAAGTTTAGAGCGGTCGTCCATGCCCTTTTTTGAGTAGGAGTCGCGTAAGAAAATGGCATCATCGAAGTCGAATATCAAATGCTTGCAACTTCGCCTGATAAGCCATGTAAGCCATGTAGGAGGCAACTTACGTTGTAATATCACGGTTTTGTTTTGAAGTTTTGATGCTAGGCTTAATAAGCCGAATAAGGTTTTTGGCCAGGTGAGATACCGCAATGAGTAGCCTGATTTAGCGAAATGCTCTTTGTAGGCACTTAAGCGATAGCGAGTGCAGACATGGTCTTCAGATTCCACCAGTGCAACGATTTCCAAAAAGCCCTCCATGGCGATTGGGTTTTAAAGTTTCCGCCTTTTCGACATTTCCCTACCGATGTCACGCTTGGCTTCGTTTTTCTTTTGGGCCTGTCGCTTATCCTGAAGCTTTTTGCCCTTGCCTATCGCAATTTCAACCTTGGCTTTGCCTTCTTTGAAGTACATCTTGGTGGGGATTAAAGTTAAGCCACGCTGCTCGGATTTTTCTGCAAACTTGGCGATTTCGTTCTTGTGTAAAAGAAGTTTACGCGCTCGCTTGGGTTCATGATTTAACTGGTTGGCCATCGTATATTCTGGGATATCGCAACCGTAAAGCCAGATTTCGCCATTTAAAATACGGGCGTAAGCGCCTTCCAAATTGGCCTGCCCAGTTCTCAGGCTTTTAACTTCGCTACCCTTAAGCATGATGCCACATTCCAAGCGCTCTTCCAATTCGTATTGGAACGAAGCCTTGCGATTTTGGCAGATGTTGATGTACTCGGGGCCTTCTGATTTCTTGCTGTCCACCATGGAATTCCCAAAGCCCCTAATTTGAACCATTGCAAAACAGTATTCTAACAGGCGTTTTCCTTTTTGGGAACGCTAGAATCTGGGAATATCAAGACTTTGAAGGTAGTTCGTAGGTTCTACCCCCAGCACCTGCAGACTTCTGGTTGACGGAGAGTTGGTATAGCTGTTCCCCTGTTTTGGTAGGGTATTTTCCGTTGATGCAGGCTTGGCAGAGTTGGGATTCATCAAGCCCTATACTTCTAGATATATCCTCATAAGGGAGATATCTTAAACTGTCTGCACCGAGTTCTTTTGCCATTTCATCTTGTATCTGGGTGCTGATAGGGTTGCCTTTTAAGAACCTAGGCGCAAACAATTCTTTTACGGTTGACATGTCGATCCCATAAAAGCATGGGGCAATAATGGGCGGACACGCTACTCGAACATGAATCTCTTTGGCTTGACCGCGGGTTTTCATGTCTGCAAGCAATACCTTCATGGTGGTGCTTCTTACGATGGTATCTTCAATTAGCAGTACTCTTTTTCCTGCGATGACTTCTTTCAACGGGGTGTATTTAAGCTGAACTCTTTCTGCCCGATTTTGCCCTTCGATGAAAGTACGACCCACATAGCGATTGCGCATCAACCCTTCCACCGAAGCAAGGCCAAGTTCATGGGCCATCGCATCTGCAGCAGCCTTGCCTGTGTCAGGTACGGGAACTATCACAGTATCCTTGTCCAAAGGAACGATGTTTAAAAGTCGCTCCTGTGCTGCAAGGCTTTGCCCTAGCGATGCCCGTGCAAGGTAAACGCTGCGGTCATCAAGATTACTTGCAACATTGGCGAAGTATATCCATTCGAAGAAACAATGGGTGGTTGTGCGCTTTGGGGCAAACCTTGCTTGCCGCATTTTTCCATCCTGAATTACAATCATTTCGCCAGGGGGAAGCGAGCGCACATCTTTAAACCCAAGGTTAAGCAATGCTACGCTTTCACTTGCCGCTGCAAACATCGGGCCATCTTGTGCCACGCATAATGGCCTAAACCCGTTGGGGTCTCGCAGCACTACCATGTCGCCCATCGCATTTAAAAACACAATGTTGTAGGCGCCATCAAACTTGCTGCAAAGTTTCGAGAAAACTTCAACGAGGTCGGGGGCTTTATCAACATGATTGCTTAATTCATGGCTGAGGTAATGCATGATTACCTCGGTGTCTGTATCGCGGGTGAGGTGATAATCGGTCTGGCTTAAAAGTTCTTCGCGGAGTTGAGTGTAGTTAGCAAGTTGGCCGTTGAAGGCAAAGCTAAACCATTTCCATCTGCAACCATGATGCCTTTCGAAAGGCTGTGCGTAACTTTTATCGTTGGCGCCGCAGGTTGCATAACGGGTGTGGCCAATCGCAGCCATGCCCGCATATTCTTTCATCAAAGCTTCGTATCGATCTTGATGGCTTAATCTAAAGGCTTCGATAACAGTGCCGATTTGTCTGTGGGTATCAAGTATTTTTTGCCTGCGCGGGTGGAAGGTGCTCATGCCTGCTGCCAACTGCCCCCGATTTTGCAAATCCAGCAACATCCTAGGCATTAACCTGGAGACCTGATCAGGCCCCGCAAGAGGCACCAATTTTGAAGTCGGTAATTCTGGGAGATGATAGATCGCTGCTATGCCACACTCGTGTTGAAGTTCGTCCATAGAATTCTTTAGGCCTGCTTGCCAATCGGAGTTGTAAGTTCATGACTGCACCAATCATGTTTCCTTATTCTAGATTACGAAGTGCGGGCACTCAAAAGAATTCGATATCATTATTTTTGATAGTTTCTTGAAACTATTTTTTCGTGAAGCTATCTTAAAAACACTCAAAAAGTTTCGAAAATCCAGTTGTTAAAATGGGGGCTATAGCCTTAAGTGTTTATTGCCATTACGGTTGTGTTTGATTTGGTGGAACTAGATAAATAAACTTTCTCGCTTTTACCATTTTTTGTTCTGTTGTTTGCCGATTTCTAATGGTATCCTTCCTTTATTGCTTACCTGATTACTCCCCAGAACGGAGTCCCGCCATGTTTCGAGTCGATGCTGGAAAATCCCAAAAAGGTTATTGTGATGGTGTCAACCGTCGTAGCTTCATTCAACTTGGTATCGCAGGCATGGCTTCCGCTGGCCTTTCTGATCTTTACAAAGCCAAAGCCGCATCCAAGGCTGAGGGTCTCGCCTCAAAAGATACTTCAGTGATTCTAATCTGGCTCGATGGTGGCCCCGGTCACATGGATATGTACGACATGAAGCCTGATGCCCCGGTAGAATATCGCGGCTTGTGGAAGCCTATTCATTCTAAAGTTCCAGGCTTTGATGTTACTGAACTTTATCCCAAACAAGCCATGGTCACGGATAAGTTTTCCATGGTTCGCTCGCTTTACCATAATACTGGCGATCACTTCGCTGGCGGGCATCGTATGCTTACCGCCAAGGATATGGGAGTAAGTGGTGCGAATAACATGCAGAAGTTCCCTGGGATTGGTGCCATCACTAATCGAGAAGTCGGGGCTAGGAAATCCGGTATGCCAGGCTATGTCGGCTTGCCTTATGCTGCCAGTATTGGCCTAAATCCAGGCTATTTTGGTGGCCATATGCTAGGTGTTCAGCATGATCCGTTTGCTTCAGGTGGTGACCCTAATGCTGCTAACTTCCAAGTTAAAAACCTTCACCTTGCAACTGGCCTTTCCATTGATCGCCTTGAAGATCGTAAAAGTCTTAGTTCCAGTTTTGATGCAATGAACAGGACTCTTGATACTTCCAAAACCTTGGACGCCATGGATCGCTTTAACAAGCAGGCCTTTGAGTTTGTTAGCGGCGCTTCTGCAAGGCAGGCATTTGATATTTCGCGCGAAGATCCAAAACTGCGTGATCGCTACGGAAGAAACACTTACGGCCAAAGTACCCTCCTTGCACGCAGGTTGGTCGAGGCTGGGTCTACCTTTGTTACCGTTCATCTTGGTGGCTGGGATCACCACTGGGATCTTAAAGCTGGTTATGAAACTTATCTGCCTAAGGTTGACGCCTTGGTCAGCACCCTTTTCATCGATCTTGAAGAACGAGGCTTACTCGATTCCACACTTGTAGTGCTTTGTGGGGAGTTTGGTAGAACCCCAAAAATGAATGATGGTGGCAACGGTGGCCCTGCAGGTAGCAAAGGCACTCCAGGCCGTGACCACTGGGGTAATTCGATGTTTTGTCTTATGGGCGGTGGTGGCATTAAAGGTGGCCGTATTATTGGTTCTACCGATAAGTTAGGCACCGCTCCAAACAGCCGACCTGTTACCCCAAGCAATATTCATGCAACCATTTATCAGGTTCTTGGCATTGATCCTAAGCTTCATCTGCTTGATCCAAGTGGCAGGCCCACTCCTGTGTTGGATGATCCCGAACCAATTCACGAGTTGTTTTAAACTCTAACTATCAAAGCAAAAAGCCAGCCCTTTAAATGGCTGGCTTTTCTTGTTTAAGAACCATGCTTCAACGAAGTTAGATCAACTCAGAAATCGGATCGCCACCTGTTAGTAATGGCATTGGTCTGCCCGAGTGATCATTGAATGCAATGTTTTTGTAATCAACTCCAAGATGATTGAACATGGTGGCCCAAAGGTCATTGGGGCTAAGTGGCCTATCCTTGGGATGTTCACCCTTTTGGTTGGTAGAGCCTACAATCTGACCCATTTTTAATCCACCACCAGATACAAGCACAGACATCGCTTGTGGCCAATGGTCGCGACCTGGTTGTTTCACTCCTGTTTGAGTGCCAACGGAATAGCTGATCCTAGGGGTACGGCCAAATTCACCAGTCACAATCAGGAGAACTTTTTTATCAAGGCCCCGGTCGTAAAGATCATTGATCAACGAGGTGATAGCTTGGTCATACATGGGGAAACGCCAGCGTGCATCATCAAAAATATGCCCATTCACTGCATGCGAATCCCAGTTATAAAGCACACCCTTAGGCCATTGCTTGCCAGGCATATTCGGGCTTTCCAGCACCATGGTTACAAAACTAGAACCTGCTTCAACAAGCCTTCGTGCAAGCAGGCAGCGCTGACCATAAGTATGCATACCGTACTTCTGGCGTACGGAATCGGGCTCCTTGTTTAAATCAAATGCAGTCTGGGTGGTATCTTCAGAAAGCAGTTGCATTGCACGGGCACGAATAGCTTTCATTTCTGGCGAGGTATTGTTCCCATCGATGCTGGCTAGCAAATCCATTCGCTCTTTCACCTGCACCAGTTTTTTTTCTTCGATTCCCAGATTCTGGATTTTAAATGTCGGGCTGCTCGGATCGCCTGGCACCATAAAAGGATGGCTACTGCGATCTAGATAAGCCGAACCAAAGCTGAAAGTGTCGATACCCTGCCTGCCCCCATCCATCCCCGCAATGTAGTTGGGGATTTTTGAAATGAAGTTTTCGCGAACCTTGGCGAACATCGAACCAACCATGGGGTAATCGTTGACAAATCCGACGGGGGAAACGGGATCACGGCCGGTGAGGAACTTTTTGTGCCCGCCACCATGATCAGAAAAATTATGCGCGATCGAGCGGATGATGCTGAAGCGTTTTGCAGTTTGGGCATGAAGGGGCAAAAGTTCACAAACATCCAAACCGGGAACTGTTGAGCGAATGGGTTTAAAATCGCCCTTGTAATCAGAGGGTGCATCGGGCTTCATGTCATAGGTTTCCATGTGCGGTGGGCCGCCAGGAAGCCAAATGAATATTACTTGCGTATCAGGGGTTTGCTTGCCTAGATTTTTTTCTTGGGCTCTTGCGGAGTGGAGGTTGTTTAGAAGCATCCCGCCCAGGCCCGCGGTCCCTATTTTTATGAACTGTCTGCGGGATTGAGGCCCGATACATTTTTTAAGTTCTGATTGATCCATGGCTTGCTCCGATATCAGGCAGGTAACTACTTACTTAAGCTTATATCTTAATTCGTCTAAAAGCCCTAGTCAAACCTAGAAATAATCCTCTTTTTGTTAATTTTCTAATTAATTACGCTTTAAAGCCACCCAAGAGTTAATCTCCTGCCCCTTTTCGACATAAAGCACTACTTTTTGCTTCCGGATATTAGGCCTTAGTTTCTTCACCAAATCCACAGCACCATTCGAAACCAGCATTTGCGAAGATTCTTCGATCACCAAGACGCCAAATTCAAGCAACTTTTCTACGCTGATAAGGCCACGTATTTCGCCGTAGCCATTCTGATGAAACACCACTCTTCCCTGCTCTCCACTTGCAGCCAAGCCTACCGCAGCTAAAGCCCCCACGATTCCATGATCTCGACCTGCAATAGACCATAATAAACACCCGGAAACCTTGGCTTTTTCAATTGCCTCTGATGGATTGACCCATTCCCCTGTGGTGCGCCATCCATGTGAAATCAGAGATTTTGCCTGATCTTCAGTAGCAAGGCAAAGGCCAGGGTCGCTCCCTTCAACAAAATGACTCAAAAGAAAATCTTTGCAGAAACCTGCAAGGGTTTGAAAATCAATTGGGACTTTGCATTCAAGTTGCATTGATGCAGAGCCATTTTTAGAAGTGTAAGGTACGCAGGAATCATACCAAAGCTGATGCCTTAAAATCATCGTTGTTTCGATTCTGATTTCTTTCAACTTGACTGCAAGTGCCATGGCTATTTGATTGGTGCCCGGGCTTCCCAAAATATCGGTGTCATCAAGGCCAAGAAAAATTCGCATGTGTTTGCCCGTGAAGTTGAAGTCAATCAAGAACACCCTTATAGCCTTGCATTTTGTGCTTTCTCATTGCAAAATTACGCTATTCTCTATTGTTGTTCTATGGGTTAAGAGTTGATTTATGTTGAAAATACCAAAAACTGCAGGCGGATGGCGCGCAATCTTTTATAGCTTTCGTATGGCCAACAAAGTGGGCTGGATGCGACTCTGGAAAGCCATG